>NZ_JAVRHK010000039.1:0-5230 GCF_031846585.1 Autumnicola musiva | reverse complement strand
CAACTGCGAACCCAAACCGTTGCCTGCAAGGCTTTAAAAGATTCCAGTTAAAAATTCATATGACACCCTTTTTCAGCAAAATTTCAAGAATTTAAAACGAATTTATTGGGCTAACAAACAAAAAATGCATAGGTTCATAACTCTTAAGAGTTGTTTATATATAGTGTGATATGACATCGACCCAAAATATCCTCAAAAAAAGAGGCCCTTTGCTTTCAAATGAACTTGCAAAAGCCTTAGAAAGAGCGGATAAAATTAGTTACAATACGGCAAGCCAGAGAGTTGCTCGAAATAAGAAAATCTTAAAAATTAAAGGTTATTTATCTAGTAATCTATCACTTTGCTATTTACCCAGTCATATAGAAGATGGAATTCTATTTCATGCTCTAAACAAAGCAATGTTCGAAAATGGAAGGAAATATTGGTACACCTTAAATGCACTACAACTTCACGGGGGAATTATAAATCAACGTTTTTTAGAATGCTATACAAACTATCCCGTTATAGCCCTGAAAGGGCATTTACCGTTCAAAAAGATACTTCAGAAATTTGTTACATCAGAAATCTTGAATTTCAATGGTGAATATTATATCCTTTCACCAAAACTTATAAAAACCAAAGTAAACTCGATTACATATAAAACAATTGAGGTAATAAAGGAGAACATTCTAACGGACTTTAATTCTCTTACTAAAAACACTGGCTTAATATCTTATCGTACAGGTGAAAAGTTTTCTGAATTCGGCAAGTTCAGATGGGCTTTTAAAGGAGTTTCCAATATTACTGGACTTATGCAAGGAAACACACCTGGTTTTATAATTGCTGACATTATAATTGGAACTCCAATTAATGAAAAAGACGTCATGTTTTTTATTGAAAAGTTGAAGCATATCCAAAGTTTTAAAAATCCCTCAAAGATAATTCCATTTCTCATAGTTGATGATTTAAGTAAAGAGGCGTTGTTGGTTTTAAAACAACACGGAATAGCAATTGGATTTATCAGAGAACTTTTTGGTCAAAAGTATGCCGATACGTTAAAAGAATTAGTCGCTGTACTGAACAATGCAGGTGCAAGTTTGAAATCAAGTCCAGAAAAATATCTGGACTTAATTAAGGAACTTAAAAAATACAATGAAGGTCTAGCTAATAACATTCGAGGAGCGCTTTTTGAATTTGTGGTCGGTCATATACATTCAACGAATAGTAACAGCAGCATTGATTTAGGTAGGGAAATATTAGAAGATAATGCAAGACATGAAATTGATGTTCTTGCTAATTATCCAGATAAAATTATTTTGGCAGAATGTAAAGCAAAGCGTTCCAAAGTTGACCTAAAAACTGTAGATAAATGGCTAGGAATTAAAATTCCAGCTTTTAGATCTTGGATTGGAAAACAAGAGACCTGGAATAAAAAAAATATTGAATTTGAATTTTGGTCAATCGGTGGCTTTACAGAAGATGCAATAGAAAAATTAGATTCCGTTATTTCTTCTGTTACGAAATACAAAGTATCATATTTTGATGGAGAAGATATACGCCGTAAAGCACTTTCAATGAAGAATAAGAAATTGAAAGAAGCACTAGATGATTTCTTTTTAAAAACAAAAGTATAGAACTAAAGCCCAGCAGGTAACAAAGAGCTAAAACGGTTAATCGCCAATAGCCGGAAGCATTAGAAACAAAATAATTGACTTGACCAACATACCAATACTAAGCCGACAAATTTGCGTTCGTAATCCCGCTATTTGTCCATAGTGTGTCGAGCAAGCAATGACCGGCAATTCAAGTAAGAATCTGCTCAATCTTTAGAATCCTTTAACATTAGAAAGTTTTTTCATAAATTGCCACTGCTTCCTTACCCTACTTCGGAAGTAGAATATTACTTCATACCCGAATCTTAATAATGGCTAAAAAGAAAACGACCAAAGAAAAATCGATTGAAGAAAGCCTGTGGGATGCTGCCAATAAGTTGCGTGGCTCCATCGAGCCTTCAGAATACAAACACGTGGTACTTGGACTTATCTTCCTAAAATTTGCGAGTGACAAATTTGAAGTGCGCCGCGAGGAGCTTATTGCCGAAGGCAAAGAAAAGTGTAGCCTTACCCAATTTAAGACACAGCTAAATTCAATAAATTTTCATTAATATCATTCGATTCGGGGAAGAATTCTTCCCCGAATCGAGGTTTGTATTCCCTTGGTGATTTATTGCCCAGGGATTGATGCGGATGGTTATTGTTGTAATCTTCCATCCATTTATTGCTTAAAGAACGCAATTGATGCAAATCATTAAACCAGTAAGCATCTAATATATCTTCTCTATAAAATCTATTTAAACGTTCTATATACCCATTTTGCATTGGCTTACCTGGTTGGGTATACCGTATTTCCACACGTTTCCTATTGCACCATTGACTGAATGTTTTAGAGATAAACTCAGGGCCATTATCACAACGGACAGTTTGTGGCAACCCAATCTCTTCTTCTAATTGTTCTAAAGTCTCCACTAGCTTTCTGGCAGGATAGTTCAATCCTGGATCTACAGCCAGTACTTCGCGGTTGCAATCATCAATTATATTTAAGACACGTACCTTTCTGCCATCAGAAAGGACATCTGACATAAAATCCATACTCCAAACTTGATTCAATTGTTCAGGGGTTTCCAAAGGATGTTTTACCCTATCTGTAATGCGCTTTTTATGTTTGCGCCTTAATTTAAGTTTCATCTGCCGGTATACTCGTAATACCCGTTTTCGGTTCCACTTATGGCCTTCGCGACGTATCCGGTTATAGTATTCATCAAAACCTCTGGTGGGCAACTCAGTTGCAAATTCAGAAAGTTTATCGATTACCTCACGATCATCTCGCTTAGTCTGATAATACCACATGGAACGGGTTAAACCTACTACATTACAGGCTCGTTTTATGGAGACCTGGTACTCTTTGATCAAATAAACCGCTCTATGTTTCTTGTCGGAAGGCCTTAGAACTTTTTTGACAGTATATCTTTTAGCATTTGGTTATCTAGACTGGCATCGGCATACATCTGCTTGAGCTTGCGGTTTTCTTCTTCCAATTCCTTAAGGCGTTTTAGCTCACTCGTTTCCATCCCGCCATACTTCTTGCGCCAGTAATATATGGTGCTCTTATCGATACCCAATTCACGAGCGATATCGCCGACGGCTCGACCCTGTTCGTTTTCCTTCAAGATCTTGATGATCTGACTTTCGGTAAATCTACTTTTTTTCATCTGACAGTTTATTGGTTTAAAATTAATAATTTCGAATTTTAAACTGTCTTATTTTTAGGGAAGGCTACAAAAGTACCTTGAGATGAAAGACTTCTACAATATGAAGAATGTCTTTTTCTTAGCTGAGACTTCCCGGTGGAGCTATCTTATTAAAAATGCGAAACAGGACGATATAGCCTTAAAGATCGATACCGCCTTAAACCAGATAGAAAAGAACAACCCTTCTCTAAAAGGTGCTTTGCCCGATAATTATTTTTCCCGCTTAGGACTGGATAAAAGTAAGCTGGCTTCCCTGCTGGATACCATTAATAAAATAGACACCCAAAAAGACAAATCCCAGGATATTGTGGGGCGTGTATATGAATACTTCTTATCTAAATTCGCTCTGGCGGAAGGAAAAGGAAAGGGAGAATTCTATACCCCAAAAAGTATTGTAAACCTTATTGCCGAAATGATCGAACCCTATAAAGGGATTATTTACGACCCGGCTTGTGGTTCCGGGGGAATGTTTGTGCAGTCTATCAAATTTATCGAAAGCCACCACGGGAGCAAACGAGAAATATCGATTTACGGCCAGGAATACACCAATACTACCTACAAACTGGCCAAAATGAACCTGGCGATTCGTGGGATATCCGCAAACCTGGGTGATAAAGCGGCCGATACCTTTAGCAATGACCAGCATAAAGATCTGAAAGCAGATTATATTATGGCTAATCCGCCTTTTAACCAAAAGGACTGGCGCGGGCCGCAGGAATTGATTGATGATCCCCGCTGGCAAGGTTATGAAGTGCCTCCTAAAAGTAATGCCAACTATGGGTGGATTTTAAATATGGTCAGCAAATTATCTGAAAATGGTATAGCAGGATTTGTACTATCTAATGGAGCTTTATCGGGTGGTGGTGAAGAATATAAAATCCGGAGAAAACTGGTGGAGAACAATCTGGTGGAAGCCATTATTATCCTGCCACAGAATATGTTTTATACCACCAATATAAGTGTAACCGTTTGGATACTGAATAGGAATAAAACTGCACATACCCGTTCTATTGGAGATGAAGAACGGCATTACCGGGACCGGCAGGAAGAAGTGCTGTTTATGGATTTGCGGCAAATTGGCGAACCATTTGAGAAAAAATTTATCCAGTTCAACAAGAATCAAATAAAGGATATTGCCAGAACTTACCACAACTGGCAACAGGAAACTTCAAATTATAAAGATATCCAGGAATATTGCTACAGTGCCACTAAAGCCGATATTGAAAAGAAAGACTTCTCCCTGGTGCCCAGCAAATATATAGAATTTGTAAACCGGGATGAAAACATCGATTTTGACACCAAGATGGCAGGTTTACAAACCGAACTTACCGATTTACTACAACAGGAAGAGGATTCTAAAAAGGAATTATTGGACGTTTTCAAAGAGCTGGGGTATGCCATCAAACTATAAGCCTATAGGCGATTATATACAATTGGTTGATGAACGTAATAAGGAGTTAAAAGTCACTACACTTTTAGGCCTAAGCATATCCAAAGAGTTTATTCCTTCCGTGGCAAATACGGTTGGGACAAATATGCGCAACTATAAAATCATCCGTAAAAATCAATTTGCCTGTAGTATTATGCAGGTGAGGAGAGATGGTAAAATGCCCGTGGCATTACTTGAAGATATTGAAGAAGCTATTATTTCTCAAGCTTATCCTGTGTTTGAAGTCATAGATACGGAGGTTTTACTCCCACAATATCTAATGATGTGGTTTTCCCGATCTGAATTTGACAGACAAGCAACATTTCATGCAGTTGGAGGGGTGAGAGGAAGCCTGGAATGGGAAGATTTTTTAGCTTTTGAACTCCCCGTTCCTTCCATAGAAAAACAGCGGGAAATCGTAAGGGAATATAATGTGGTTAAAAACCGTATTAAATTAAATGAGAAAATAAACCAGAAGCTGGAAGAAACTGCGCAGGCTCTTTATAAACACTGGT
>NZ_JAVRHK010000038.1:0-5593 GCF_031846585.1 Autumnicola musiva | reverse complement strand
AAACTGGGAAGACCTAACCGTATTCTTTGAGTTCCCATTAGAAATAAGAAAAATCATTTATACCACGAACCTTATTGAAAATCTCAATGGGAAAATCAGGAAGTACACCAAAAACAAATTGTCTTTCCCTACAGATGAGGCAGTGATGAAATCTGTATATTTGGCTACTCGGGAAGCCACTAAAAAGTGGTCGATGCCTATCAGGGAACTGGGGCATTATCTTAAATCAGTTCCTTACGATCTATGAAAAAAGGGTCAGACTTTAAATAAGTCCAACCCCTGTTATTTAAACTTTACACACTTTGCGGGATAGTGTCCTTAATATTTTTGCTCTGTGTCACTTAGAAGTTTACAGGGCAATAAATAACATCCTTTCGAAAAACGTTAGGGGTTTTATAACAATTACATCAGCAATATTATATTACAATTTAAATTTATTCTTGTTACAGTTCCATACCCTCTAGAGCATTCTGAGAAGCTTTAAATTGTCATGGTATTTATTTAGCTCTTTCCTATGTGCAATGTTGCTCTCTGGATATTATCAATTTCATTTATTCTACCATAAAATAAGTGGTTACATCTATTTTCTCGCCCTGATCATTGTAACCTTTTATATCAATTTCATACCATCCTTTAATATCGGAAGTATAGAATTCATTTTTAAGAGTAGTTTTATCATTAAGATTGACATTATAATCCCAAAATAATTGGGTTCTATAGTCAGGAATATGAGACAGTTTTTGGTTCTGCGAATATTTAGGTTGATAATAAGAGAGCTTTAAATTAGGATATAAATAGTCGTAATTTTTAAGATTAGTATTCTTGCCATAATTTCCTTCTATAGTAGTAACGTCTATTATTCCAGCGAATATTTTTGAACCATATCTGTAATTGTCAGGGACTACAGTAATTGTTTCTATTTTTTCGGCTTCATAATTCACTAATACACTATTATCATTTATCATAATACCGTCAATTAGTACTAAAGGATGAAGCCCATTTATTCCTGCTATATTTTCTTCTTCTCTATAACTATGAGTTTTAAATACATAGTTATTCCCCTCTTTTCTTAAAGCCGCCTTATCGATAATTTCTACAAAAGTTTCATTAACAGTCGGAAATCTCGTGTACTCATCGAGATTGTAAGCAAAACCTAAAGGAGAATAAAAATGATCTTTATCCGGCGTAGAAATAACACTATCAGCTTTAGTTTCAGTATATGCATTTTCAATTTGATTGGCGGTGCTTTTAAATTCAATCCAGCTTTTCAATCTTTCATCTACGTAAAGGTTTAAGGATTTTTTCTTAAGATTAATATAATTCAAAACTGGTTCACTTAATTCTACCTGAAAATCCTCATCATTAGCATCTATAACATAAATATTTAGATCCTCATCTTTATATTCGCTCTTATCCAAATTAAAAATAAACTGTCCCTTGTCATCAGTACGAGCTATTTTAAATACGTATTGCTTACCGGGAATTGATATGGCAATTATTTGGTTTGCTGCATTCAATTTTTCATCTTTTGAAGATATTGAACCCTGGATAATACTCCCCCGTATCTCAGGAACAAAAAATTGGTTAGAACTTATTTCTATTTCATGCCCATCTTGAGTTTTTATTATCTCGATGGGTTTTACTTTCTTAACAGAGATAGTGAATGGAGTTTGAAAAGGAATATTACTTTCAATTGTCATTTGGACTTTCTGCCGTAATCCATAGGTTTTTTTATCTGTTTTTACTAAAATATCTGAACGTGTATATTTATCTTCTGAATGTACAGAAAGATCCTTGGACTTATAATTTATTTTTATGGCATCATTAGAGGTATTTAAATCTAAATTTTGAAAAGGATTCAATATAATAATATCTTTTTCAGCAAACGGAGTATGCTCTTTGTTATTCATTGACCAATTAGTCGCCGCAATCAGATAGTATTTCCCTGAAGGTAAGGAAGAATTAATAAATAGTTCACCATTACCAACTCCTTTATCCAAAATTATCTTCTGAATTAAAATCCTTTCTCCTGTAGAATTATAAAGGCCTACCTCTACAGTTTGGCTAATTCTACTTAAAGAATGTTTCTTATTAGTAGTCACTAAAATTTGATAAAAAAGATCTGATCCAGAGACTACCAGATCCTCAGAAGATGTTATTTTAACAATCTCTTCCGGTAGGGTATTTTTTTTAGACGCAGAGTTGGTTTGGGCGTTTCCAATTTGAAAGAAAACGGATAAAAATAAAAGAGAAATTGAAAAACTTAATCTATCCAAAATTCAGGTTTTGTTTTTGATGAAAAAGAAGTGCAATTTGCACATTCTGTTCTTACGATTGTATAAATTAACTCTTCTTCGGTTTGCTCGGGAACAATTTCGTATTCATTATTTTTGAGTGCTTCATATAATGCCTGGCGCTCATTTAAATCTCCATCAAAAGGAACTGGTAAGTTGTCTTTATAATCATAAGTAATGGTTTCACAATCATAAAAATAAGCTGGAGTGGGAATATTGAAGTCTTCATGATTGAAAAAAATCCGTTTTGACTCTTTTAGAGCTACATCAAAATAGCCTATTACTAAATCTTCACTATTAGCTGTATTGTAAATATTCCCCTGAATAGCACCAGGTTGGTTCTGAGAAAATATACTTTCTGAACTTCCGAGATCGTTTAGAATTTTATAAAAGGAATATGCTTCGGGGCTCTCCGTATACTGAATAACTTTAATACTAAACCGTTCTCTAATAATTGGGTCTTTGCCATCAATAAATCGAATAGGCACAGCTTCAGCTAAATTTTCAGCTAAATTGGAGGTAGTTATTTGGTTTATTCCGTGTGAAAAATTGGAGGAATAACAGATTCTTCCTTCCCCTATCTCATTTCCCAATGTTACTTCTACATCGTATGTTTCTCCAAATTGTATGATATTTTTTAGTGAAGCTTCGAATCCAGAATAATAAGGTGATTCAATTTCATAAGTTTCTTCATATTGATAACGAAAATAAGTTCCATTATTAGCACTTCCTTTCGAATCGGCATATACTTGAATTCCTTCTACATCATTTTTAGTGATTTTTTCTGCATAAACATTAGTAAGCATTGCTTCTTCTGGCAATTTTACTTCAGAAGATTGGTAAACCTTTCCATCGCTAGTTTCTATTAATAGAGAATAGTAAACATCTGGTTTTGCCGAAAAAGCTGTATTCGAATAGTAAACGCCATTTGTTCCTTGTGAAAATTGATGATTTTCTCCATCATTAGATAATACTGTTATCTCTGCATTATCTTCAATTAATGGCTCTTCTTCTTCCAAACGCATAGTTTTCGATAATTTAATTGACTGGATTTCCAGATTATCCGAAATATTGGCTTCTACTACTAATGCCGTTTGAAAATCAATTATTTCTGGTGTAAATTCTTCTTTACAACTACTAAAGGATAAGATTAAAAACAGTAATATATATTTTAATATGTTTTTCATTCTAAAACTTAAAATTATAAGTTATTGTAGGAACAGGAACTGAAAATATAGAGGTTTTATATGAACGTATATCTCCATCATTATCATTAACAAAATAAATTGAATAGGGATTGTTTCTTCCTAATACATTGTAAACCGAAATATTCCAAAAACTATGGGCTAGTTTATTTTTCTTATGATTACCTTCAATATTAACCCCAAGATCCAGTCTGTAATAATCCGGTATTCTGTATTTATTCCTATCACTGTAAAGTACCTGTTCTTCGCCTGCATAATTAAACCT
Source organism: Autumnicola musiva (assembly GCF_031846585.1). Classification (NCBI taxonomy): domain Bacteria; kingdom Pseudomonadati; phylum Bacteroidota; class Flavobacteriia; order Flavobacteriales; family Flavobacteriaceae; genus Autumnicola; species Autumnicola musiva. The sequence continues at coordinate 1,829 of NZ_JAVRHK010000038.1, read as the reverse complement.
CCCTACAGGGTAAGTTACCGGGCTACCAGTTTGATAAGTGAAATTTCCAGATATACTATATCTATTTGTAATTTTATAATTACTTACAATAGAAACATCATGAGGTCTGTCATGATTTGCCGGGAAAAAATTACCACTGTTTACCTTTTCTTGTTGAATTGGACTATCTAATTTCACAAAAGAACGGGAATAACTATAGCCTAGGTAACCATTTAATTTCCCAGTATCTTTTCTAAGTAAAAATTCAATGCCATAAGCTTTGCCTTCTCCCTGCAATAATTCAGTTTCTATGTTTTCATTTAGAATAAGATCAGCCCCTACTTTATAATCTAATAGGTTATCCATAGTTTTATAGTAGCCCTCTACGCTCAATTCCAGATTTTTATTTTCAAAATTTTTATACAAGCCCAAAGAATATTGATTCCCTTTTTGAGGTTTAATGTTATAATCTGACAATTTATAGGTATCGGTTGGAGAAACTGTCGTATTATTCGATAAAAGATGTATATATTGAATGGTTTTATTAAAACTCCCTTTAATAGAAAGTGTTGGCCTTAATAAATAACGCAGTGAAGCTCTAATTTCAGGTCCCCTATAGGTTTTAATTGTTTCATTTTTTCCAAACTGTAATCGTTCTACTATAGAAGATTCACTTTTTATAGTACCTTCCTGATAACTATTTTGTTCTGATGGTCCAAGTGCAGCATAAAATGAATATCTTAAACCTATATTCATTAATAATTTGTTGGTTACTTCATAACTATCAGCAATGAAGACTGCCGATTCTAATCCTTTTTCCTCGGGGATACTCATTGGTTCAATTAGTGATTCTTCATCAAACCTCCTAATATTTCCCGGAGCAATAGTATAGACCTTTGAACTAATGCCATATTTAAATTTGTGATTCTTTAAAGCCTTTGGATTATAATTAAATTTCAGTTTAGCTTGCGACTCTCTTATATTATAGTTGAAGTTAAAGTTACGTGTATTGCCACTGTCATAATCTATATTATATTTATAGTTACTATGGACCAAAGTAAATTCCGCACTATGATAACTATCAAATTTATGCTGCCATTTGAATGAACCTAATTTATTTTTATAATTAAATAACGAATCATTTGTGATGCTAAATTTATCATCACTATAATAAAGGGTGAGCTGAAAATTATCTTTCTTATTCAATTTGTGCTTATACTTAATGATCCCATCATAAAATGAAGCCTGGCTATTTTTTAAGTTTTCTTCAGAAAGTGAGCGTAAAATCCAATCACTATAGGTTGCTCGCGCTCCAGCAATTAACGAAGCCTTATTTTTTACAATGGGTATTTCTACAGTCATATTACCCGTAACTGGACCAATAGAACCTTCTCCTGAAATTTCCTCAAAATTCCCGTCTCTTGTACTTATATCAAAAACTGAAGAAAGCCTTCCTCCAAATTCGGCAGGTATATTTCCTTTATATATATCTACGTTTCCCGTAGTAAATGGATTGATAGCGGAAAAAAATCCTAGAAAGTGACTTGGTGAATAGATTACGGCATCATCTAATAATATCAAATTTTGATCTGTTCTTCCACCACGTACATTAAAACCCATAGCACCTTCCCCAGCCGTTTTTATACCAGGCAAGGTGGCGGCCACTTTTAATATGTCGCGTTCTCCCAATACTAATGGTATGGTTTTAATTTTTTCAGGATCTATAGAAGAAACGCCCATAACAGCACTTTCTATGTTTTCATCTTTATTGGCTTCAATGAGAACATCACCAAGCATTTCCATATTCTCCCGTAGTTCTAAATTTAATTTTCCATCACCATAAACCAGTA
>NZ_JAVRHK010000037.1:0-5638 GCF_031846585.1 Autumnicola musiva | reverse complement strand
AGTTCATTGACATATTGAATTGACAAGAAGTTTTATGGGAGTAATCCTGTAAAATGAGTAGCAAAGAATTAAGACTAGAAGAGTCATCTTTTGAGCTTTATTTTGTTTCTGTTCTTAGGAATAGGAGCGAAAAAACTTTTAATAGTTGTTAAGATATATAAGAAACAACGATGAAGAGTTTGATCCTGGCTCAGGATGAACGCTAGCGGCAGGCTTAACACATGCAAGTCGAACGGTAACAGGTCCTTCGGGACGCTGACGAGTGGCGCACGGGTGCGTAACGCGTATACAATCTACCGCTTACTAAGGGATAGCCCATGGAAACGTGGATTAATACCTTATGGTATTATTGAATGGCATCATTTAATAATTAAAGGTTACGGTAAGCGATGAGTATGCGTCCTATTAGCTAGATGGTGTGGTAACGGCATACCATGGCAACGATAGGTAGGGGTCCTGAGAGGGAGATCCCCCACACTGGTACTGAGACACGGACCAGACTCCTACGGGAGGCAGCAGTGAGGAATATTGGACAATGGGCGGGAGCCTGATCCAGCCATGCCGCGTGCAGGAAGACTGCCCTATGGGTTGTAAACTGCTTTTATACGGGAAGAACCACCCCTACGTGTAGGGGTTTGACGGTACCGTAAGAATAAGGATCGGCTAACTCCGTGCCAGCAGCCGCGGTAATACGGAGGATCCAAGCGTTATCCGGAATCATTGGGTTTAAAGGGTCCGTAGGCGGATTTATAAGTCAGTGGTGAAAGTCTGCAGCTTAACTGTAGAACTGCCATTGATACTGTAGATCTTGAATTATTATGAAGTGGTTAGAATATGTAGTGTAGCGGTGAAATGCATAGATATTACATAGAATACCGATTGCGAAGGCAGATCACTAATAATGTATTGACGCTGATGGACGAAAGCGTAGGTAGCGAACAGGATTAGATACCCTGGTAGTCTACGCCGTAAACGATGGTCACTAGCTGTCCGGCCTAATTGAGGGCTGGGTGGTTAAGCGAAAGTGATAAGTGACCCACCTGGGGAGTACGTTCGCAAGAATGAAACTCAAAGGAATTGACGGGGGCCCGCACAAGCGGTGGAGCATGTGGTTTAATTCGATGATACGCGAGGAACCTTACCAGGGCTTAAATGTAGTCTGACAGGGATGGAAACATCCTTTCCTTCGGGCAGATTACAAGGTGCTGCATGGTTGTCGTCAGCTCGTGCCGTGAGGTGTCAGGTTAAGTCCTATAACGAGCGCAACCCCTTTTGTTAGTTGCCAGCGAGTCAAGTCGGGAACTCTAGCAAGACTGCCGGTGCAAACCGCGAGGAAGGTGGGGATGACGTCAAATCATCACGGCCCTTACGTCCTGGGCCACACACGTGCTACAATGGTAGGGACAGAGAGCAGCCACTTCGCGAGAAGGAGCGAATCTACAAACCCTATCACAGTTCGGATCGTAGTCTGCAACTCGACTACGTGAAGCTGGAATCGCTAGTAATCGCATATCAGCCATGATGCGGTGAATACGTTCCCGGGCCTTGTACACACCGCCCGTCAAGCCATGGAAGCCGGGGGTACCTGAAGTCCGTTACCGCAAGGGACGGCCTAGGGTAAAACTGGTAACTGGGGCTAAGTCGTAACAAGGTAGCCGTACCGGAAGGTGCGGCTGGAACACCTCCTTTCTAGAGCAAGGCTTATTACTTATAATAAGCATGCGCAATTGTTAAAGGGAAGCTTCAAAGAAGTCCTTTTGGTCTTGATTTTTTGCTTGTCAATTTAATTATCATATAGATATGAGATATTAGAATTGAGATATGAGATGAGTGACTAACAAGTCTTACGTCTAAAATCTAAGATCTAACATCTAAAAAAAACAGTCTCATAGCTCAGCTGGTTAGAGCGCTACACTGATAATGTAGAGGTCGGCAGTTCGAGTCTGCCTGAGACTACTTGAAGAGTAGGCGAAGGGAGTGAGAAGTTTATCCCGAGCGAAGGCGAGGGGAGTCTGCCTGAGACTACAAACGAAGTACGAGGTTTGAAGTACGAAGGTAGGAATATGAAGTACGAAGTTCATTAAAAATTATTGAAAGGAAATTCTGGAAGCTAAGGATTCTAATTCTAAATTCTGAATTCTAAATTTGGAATTCACATGGGGGATTAGCTCAGCTGGCTAGAGCGCCTGCCTTGCACGCAGGAGGTCATCGGTTCGACTCCGATATTCTCCACAATTTTAGTATTGAGATATTAGAATTGAGAATTGAGATTTTTATCTCATTACTCTGTACTAAATACTCACTACTAGAGAAACGTTCATTGACATATTGAGAAACAAAGAATACGAGAAACTACAGTTATAGAGTTTTAAATTTTATAACTATAATTAAGAGCAAATTATATTAAGTATTTGGTTCTGCAAGGAACCAGGTATGAGCAAATTAGAGGCAAAAAGCATACAAGCTAAATAAGGGCGTATGGGGAATGCCTAGGCTCTCAGAGGCGACGAAGGACGTGATAAGCTGCGAAAAGCTGCGGGGATTGGCACATACGAATTGATCCGCAGGTATCCGAATGGGGCAACCCAGTACACTGAAGGTGTATTATCCGCAAGGAGGCAAACCCGGGGAACTGAAACATCTAAGTACCCGGAGGAAGAGAAAACAAAAGTGATTGCGCTAGTAGCGGCGAGCGAACGCGCATTAGCCCAAACCAATGAGTTTACGGACTTATTGGGGTTGTAGGACCACGATATTCGATGCATATAGAACTGGAACATTTTGGAAAGAATGACCGTAGAGGGTGATAGTCCTGTACAGGTAAAAATATGTTATTGATAGTGGTATCCTGAGTAGTGCGGGGCACGGGAAACCCTGTATGAATCTGGCGGGACCATCCGCCAAGGCTAAATACTCCTGAGAGACCGATAGTGAACCAGTACCGTGAGGGAAAGGTGAAAAGAACCGTGAATAACGGAGTGAAATAGATCCTGAAACCATACGCTTACAAGCGGTCGGAGCATGTTTACATGTGACGGCGTGCCTTTTGCATAATGAGCCTACGAGTTACCGTTTCCAGCAAGGTTAAGTACTTTAGGTATGGAGCCGTAGCGAAAGCGAGTCTTAATAGGGCGCTATAGTTGGTAATGGTAGACGCGAAACCGTGTGATCTACCCTTGGGCAGGTTGAAGCTGTGGTAACACATAGTGGAGGACCGAACCCGTTGACGTTGAAAAGTCTTGGGATGACCTGAGGGTAGGGGTGAAAGGCCAATCAAACTCGGAAATAGCTCGTACTCCCCGAAATGCATTTAGGTGCAGCGGTACATTAGTTTTATAGAGGTAGAGCTACTGATTGGATGCGGGGGCTTCACCGCCTACCAATTCCTGACAAACTCCGAATGCTATAAAATGATGTGTATCAGTGAGGGCATGGGTGCTAAGGTCCGTGTCCGAGAGGGAAAGAACCCAGACCATCAGCTAAGGTCCCAAAATATATGTTAAGTTGAAGAAACGCGGTTGGACTGCCCAGACAGCTAGGATGTTGGCTTGGAAGCAGCCATTCATTTAAAGAGTGCGTAACAGCTCACTAGTCGAGCGGTCCGGCATGGATAATAATCGGGCATAAACATATTACCGAAGCTATGGCTTCAAGATTTATCTTGAGGGGTAGGGGAGCATTGTAACAACGCTGAAGGTGTACTGCGAGGTATGCTGGAGTGGTTACAAAAGAAAATGTAGGCATAAGTAACGATAATGCGGGCGAGAAACCCGCACACCGAAAGACCAAGGTTTCCTCAGCTATGCTAATCAGCTGAGGGTTAGTCGGGTCCTAAGGCGAACCCGAAGGGGGTAGTCGATGGACAAGCAGTTAATATTCTGCTACTTGCCCCACGTTAAAGCGGACGGAGGCGAAAATTAGGTGCGCACAGACGGAATTGTGCGTTGAAGGGAGTGGTAACACCCCGATAGTACACCAAAGCTACGGCGGCGGTGATAATCCTGAGGATCGACTTCCAAGAAAAGCGAGTGGAGGCAACCCGTACCGTAAACCGACACAGGTAGTTGGGATGAGAATTCTAAGGTGCTCGAGAGATTCATGGCTAAGGAACTAGGCAAAATAGGCCCGTAACTTCGGGAGAAGGGTCGCCCACAGCGATGTGGGCCGCAGTGAAAAGGTCCAGGCGACTGTTTATCAAAAACACAGGACTCTGCTAAATCGAAAGATGACGTATAGGGTCTGACACCTGCCCGGTGCTGGAAGGTTAAGAGGAGAAGTTAGCGTAAGCGAAGCTTTGAATTGAAGCCCCAGTAAACGGCGGCCGTAACTATAACGGTCCTAAGGTAGCGAAATTCCTTGTCGGGTAAGTTCCGACCTGCACGAATGGTGCAACGATCTGGACACTGTCTCAGCCATGAGCTCGGTGAAATTGTAGTATCGGTGAAGATGCCGATTACCCGCTACGGGACGAAAAGACCCCGTGCACCTTTACTATAGCTTAGTATTGACTTTGGACAAGTGATGTGTAGGATAGGTGGGAGACATTGAAGCGGTATCGCCAGGTATCGTGGAGTCATTGTTGAAATACCACCCTTTACTTGTTTGAAGCCTAACTTCTGAAAATGAAGGACAGTGCTTGGTGGGTAGTTTGACTGGGGTGGTCGCCTCCAAAAGAGTAACGGAGGCTTCTAAAGGTTCCCTCAGCACGCTTGGTAACCGTGCGTAGAGTGCAATGGCAAAAGGGAGCTTGACTGAGAGACATACAGGTCGATCAGGTACGAAAGTAGAGCATAGTGATCCGGTGGCACCGCATGGAAGGGCCATCGCTCAAAGGATAAAAGGTACGCCGGGGATAACAGGCTGATCTCCCCCAAGAGCTCACATCGACGGGGGGGTTTGGCACCTCGATGTCGGCTCGTCACATCCTGGGGCTGGAGAAGGTCCCAAGGGTTGGGCTGTTCGCCCATTAAAGTGGCACGCGAGCTGGGTTCAGAACGTCGTGAGACAGTTCGGTCTCTATCTGTAGTGGGCGTTAGAAATTTGAGTGGACCTGACTCTAGTACGAGAGGACCGAGTTGGACCAACCTCTGGTGTATCTGTTGTTCCGCCAGGAGCACTGCAGAGTAGCTACGTTGGGAAGGGATAAGCGCTGAAAGCATATAAGCGCGAAACCCACCACAAGATGAGATTTCTTTAAAGGACCGTGGAAGACTACCACGTTGATAGGCCATAGGTGTAAAGGCAGTAATGTCATAGCCGAGTGGTACTAATAATCCGTTAAGCTTGATGCACCGCTCCATCCCCTGCAAAGGGGATGGAAGCAATAGCCGCTAAAGCGCATATAATTTACCTTTAAGAGTTACCTCCTGTTCTTTGTTTCTTATAATATGTCAACTTATTATAAGTGAGATATTAGATATGAGATTTTAGAAAAAGTTCCGAAATCTGGCAGCGCAGCGCGCTCAATAGATCTAATACCTGCTTAACAGTTTAAGGTGGTTATGGCAACGGGGCTCACCTCTTTCCATTCCGAACAGAGAAGTTAAGCCCGTTAGCGCAGATGGTACTGCTATTTGTGGGAGAGTATGTCACCGCCTTGTTTTTGAAAAGCACTTATCGAAAGATAGGTGCTTTTTTT
>NZ_JAVRHK010000036.1:0-6759 GCF_031846585.1 Autumnicola musiva | reverse complement strand
AAATCACCCGCTCCGCAGCAGCAAATTCTGTAAATCGAAGGCCGGTAAAATTTGGTTTCAGCAATATTGAAATTATTCAATCCTCTTTTGATGCATTACACCTGGAAAACGCCAATGGTGGAGACCTATACTTGTATCCTGCTTTTATGGCAATTGTTGACGACAGGAAAAATCTTGGACTTATAGAAATTGAAGAATTAGAGTTTTACTTTCATAGCCAACGTTTTATTGAAGAAGAGAAGGTTCCTGGAGATGCTTCTATAATAGAATACACCTGGGCAAAAGTAAATAAAAACGGAACTCCGGATAAAAGGTTTAAAGCCAATTATCAGATCCCGGTTTGCAAATATGGATCCATTAAACTATCCAGCTCTACCGGACTTAACGAAGCTTATTTAATGAGCAGTTTTGAAAAAGCAGAAGAATTTGCCAATGCTATGGAAGCATATCAACAAGCTGTCAAACAAAACAGATAATAACAACCTACAATTACTATTAAAATCAACTCCTATGGTAAAAAAATTACTCGTGCTCCTACTCCTCCCCCTATCCTTTTCATCATTTGGATCCAATGAACCTATTCTTATTACTGAATCAGCTATTCAAATTAGTTTTGATGAAACCAAAGAAATATTGTTCAGTTTTGCTGAAGGGGACGAAATTTTAATAGACCTTGAAATGGTTAAAGGGAAACATTTAAAAGAATTTCAAATTTCGGGACCATCCTCAAATACCCTGTTCTCAGAATACAAATTGAAATCTTTAACAGGCAAGAAAGTTAAAGCCAGAGAGAAGGGTGTTTATAGCTTTAAGTTCTACAGTTCGTCACTAACCAATAGAGCATTTAAAATTACCATTAGCAGGATCCCTGCAAATGATCAAACCATGCATTTTAATACCGACTGGCGGTGGGAAACACAGAGGGATACAGTATATATTCCTTACACCATTGATAGTATTACAGGCTATAACACTATACTATATACAGAAAATGTAAAGGAATTAATTGAAATTAAGCGGGAAGAGGATCTTTTAGTCGACAAGAATCAGAGGGTCCATTCGTACTTCAACGAAAATGAAAGCAGCACTTTCTTACTGATCAATTTGCCACAGCGCTTATTACAGATTTACGCGAAGAAAGAATAATAAGCTGGGGCTATTGGATAGGTGTAGGACAGGAATCTCAGGAAGCATATAAAAAGAATACGGAGTTCTTTATCGGATTAGCAGAAGAGGTTACCTCTATTTACGGGACACCTTTAGCCGGCCTTGCGATGGGTGCGATTTCAGAATTGATCATTCCCAAAACAGGAGAGGACGTTTCCTACTGGTTTATTCCCGATGAAGCTAACCTCGGGTTGTTCAGAAGTGGACAAGCATTTTCCATCTTCGATAAAGGGAAAGGCATTGCTGCATATGGCAAAAATACTACCCACACAAGTGGTACTTTTTTCCTGGGGCTTCACAACGACAATCAGGTTCAGGGAATTGATGTAGACATAAAAATAGTGGCCATAAGGGAAATAAAAATCTATGAATATGTGGAATATGAAAGGGAGCGACAGGAGCCAATCATAGTAACATTAAATAAGGAGAGAATGGAAATCAATGAAACAAAATACCGGATGCCGGTTGAGTGAATCCAGTTAATATCTAGGAGTAAAATTTAAGATGTTCAATAGCTCAACTGCCTTTATTTGATTTAAAAAACAATAACTAACGCAAACAGAAATGAAAAATGCCCTTACTGCGCAGAAAATATTAATAAAGAAGCAATTAAGTGTAAACATTGCAGCGAAATGTTGGATGGTGGAATAAGAGCCATCCGATCTTATCAAAATCAATCTACTCCTCTAAGAGAACGAAAATGGAGCCTCGGTGTGGCTGCTGTATTAAGACTGGTTATTCCAGGAGCGGGACAAATGTACAAGGGAAATATTGGAACAGGTCTGTTTTGGCTTATCATAGTGGAAATAGGTTATTTTCTACTTATTATTCCCGGCTTAATCTTACATCTCATTTGTAACAGCAGCCTCTGGAGATCCTTATAAATAACCTGAAAGGAATGCAAATCAAAAAATAAGTCTTTAGCAATAGGATAACTGGCGTGCTATATGAACCCGGCGTTTTGCTGGTTTAATACTTCTAAATAGCAGTATGTAATTCAACCTCTTATTTTTACCGTAACAGAATGCAGAAACCAGAAATATTCGGATTGACCGCAGCGAAATTATCAATCCTGCCCGGCGAATGGAAGAATGAATACCATACCTAGAGGATTATTAAAAAACACCACTTTGAAATTATTACTAAAAAGATGAGGCAGAAGTATTCAGGTTTAGAGAAAGAAAGTTCGCCTTAACACCTATTAGTCTTTATTTTCGAATCTAATTTTCTCCAACTAATCAACTAATACATATTTATTGATCATATAATCAGTAATCTCCTTCACCGTTTTACCGGTTTCAGGATTTATTCCGGGGGCACTAAAAAAGTACAGCTCATTCTCGTGCTTATCGTACCACACATTTGCTTTTCCATTCCTGAAAAAAGTAGTGGTGTCACTTACCTCGATTTGTCGGAAATTTTCCAGTAAGTGAAGAGTCTTTTTCGTTTCTCCTGCTTTACCCTCACAAGGAGTCACTTCATAGTGATCTTCTTTCCAGATCATACAATCTTCACTCCCTGAAGAATAGCCCAGATATCCAGCCCCTAGTACTAAAATTCCAATTAAGCTAACCAGGAGCATGATTCGCTTCCTGTATTTTTTGTTGCTCTTACCTTCTCCGGTTTTTTCAGAATCTTCCTCCTTAGGCTGAGTTTCCTGCATTCCAGCCTTGTATTCCCTGTAATCGCTGTAGCCAAGAAACACGGCGAGTTTATTCCTTTTTTCAAGGTTCGGCTCGGTCTCTCCATTGTAGTATCTCTCCAGGGTTTTTACTGACAAAGGATACTTTACCTCTTCCAATAAGTACTCGGCTATATACTCCGCCCATTTCCTCAGACTATCTTCTCCGGATTCTTCCTTTGCCTTAACAAAAATATCTTGTAAAAATTTATCCATAGATATCGTTTTGATGATGATCTAAAATTAACATTTGCCGTTAACATACTCAAATTCAGTTAGACATAAAAATGACAAAACGTGTCTTTAACATGTCTCCACCCTGTCCTTTAAATGCCCCTTAGATGTCGCCGCTATGTCTCTGCAAAAAGGCTCTTCCCTTCACATCTTTGCCATGTAATTGAAAGACGATTATGGCTTGCAAACATCATCACGCGCAGCTTTCAATTATTCTGAAAAGTCAATACGGCCTGTGAAGGTCACCGGGAAGTAACCAAACACAGCCGTATTGATCTCTTCAACTTCCCAAATGTACTCGCAGTACGGGTACCCCAATTACGGATTGTCGTAAACGGAGAGAAAAGTCTCCCCCAGACGTCCCATGTCTAAAATTTAAAATAAGAAAAATGAAAAAAGCAATATTAATTGTATGTCTAATAGGTGCAAATTTATCATTTATTGCCTGTACAGACGATAGCCTCGCCGATGTGCAGGAAGAAATGGACACTTATGCCGATGGTGACACTGGCGGTGGTAATGGTGGTGAAGATCAGCAATTGGATCCACCCGAAGAACCGCCAGCCGGTAATTAATTTTTAGAAAGCCCTGCTAAATCAGCAGGGTTTTTTATTTTAGTTGCATGAAAAGCCCCCTGATTCTTTCAATTTTTTTTATCGTTCTTCTTGTCTCCTGCAAGGAAAAAGATCAAACTAAAAAAATCCAATGTCGGAATGATCTCGCCGCTCAGTTCTTTGAGAGAAGCAAAGAAACAGAGGATCTGAATCAAAAGCTGACGCTCTTGAAAAAGGCGCTAGCAGAAATCTACACACCCCAAAACACACTACAAGCAACCATTTATGATAATCTTATCTATTTTCACAACAAAAAAAAAGAAATAGACAGTTCTGTATACTACGCGAATCTTCTTATAAAAAATGGATTTGAGCGAGGAGACACCCTGCAAATAGCAAAAGGGTATTACAGGAAGGCAAAAAGTTTTTTTTATCAAAATGACCAAATAAATGTGCTTAATAATACTTTTCAATCACAGAGGTATTATTTATTAGCCGGAGATAGCGTAAATGCAGGTAAGCGTTTACTGGAACTGAGTATTGCTCAAACGCGACTGGGTGATTTTCCCGCGAGCCAAAACAGCGCTGTTAAAGCGCTTTCCCTTTTAAAGCCTTCCAAAGATTCTTTCTATATTGCTAGTTCTTACAACAACCTCGCAGCTACCTATAGAAAACTGAAGGATTTTGATGAGGCTATTGAAGAGTACAGTAATGCTTTAAAATATATTAATTCTTCACAGGATAGTCTGGCGGTAGTTAACAATATAGCTAATGTTTATGCTGAGAAAGAAGATTTTAAAAAGTCCCTTGGACTATTAGAGTCAATCCTGCCTTTAGCTGAAAACCAAAATTTCATTAACCGTATCAGGGATAATTATTACTTTACGAAATGGCTCAGCGAAAAAACCGATATTACTGATTCACTGGAATTAATTATGGAAGCCAGAAGTAAATACAATGACCTCACCGGATTATTGTCGAGTTACGATCATCTAGTAAAGGTTAATGAAAAAGATTCTCCAAAGGAAGCCTTGCGGTATGCCAAAGCTTATTATGAAACCTCCCGGAAACTTAACAGCGTCACCGATGAAATCTCTGCACTGGATTATCTTGTTCGGTTATCCCCTGTCAACGAAATCAAACCTTATGCATTAGAACACATCCGCCTGAATGATAGTTTAATAAAGTCCAGGGACAAGGTCAAAAATTTATTCGCTAAAATTAAATATGATGAGGAGCAGAAATTAGAAGAAATAGATCAACTAGAAAAAATATCCATACAACAACAGCTTGAGGTATTGAGAGGCAGAAATCGGCTGAATATTGCTATTCTCTTAGGGATCCTCTTAACTGGTAGCGCCGCTGTCATCTACTATTATTCAAAGCAACGTCATAAGAAGGAGAGAATAAGAGAGATTCATGCCACTGAAGCTCGCATCTCTAAAAAAATCCACGATGAATTGGCAAACGATGTTTACAACGTTATGACTGAACTTGAAAATCCGGATCATTCATATAAAAGAGGTACAGTAAAAAAATTGGAAAGTATTTACGATAGAACAAGGAATATTTCCCGGGAAAATACTCCAGTGACTACTAGTTCCGGTTATCGCGAGGATTTGCAAGACATGCTATCCCAAAGTGTACCTCAACAAACAACATTGTATCTTATAGGATTAAAAGATATTTCCTGGTCAAAATTAAGTACTGAATCTAAAATAGTTGTTCACCGTGTGCTCCAGGAATTAATGGTGAATATGAAAAAACACAGTGAAGCTTCTATAGTAAAATTAAATTTCAGAGAAACGTCTTCAAAACTTACAATTTCCTACATTGATAATGGAAAAGGATTTTCTTCAGCGGAATTAAAAAAAGGTGCCGGACTTAAAAATGTGGAAAACCGTATTGATTCTATCGGAGGTTCTTTTAATTTTCAACCGGAAACCACCGATGGATTTTCCGCACAAATTGTAATTTCTTTTTAGATGTTTAAAAAAGTTCTGATAGCAGAAGATATAGATGCAGTGAACACTGCATTAAAAAAGTTCCTATTGAGTTTAGGGGCTCAGGAAGTGGTGTATGCTTCGTACTGTGATGAAGCCTACCTGAAATGTAAAAAAGCTTATCAGGAACAATCTCCCTACGACCTCGTAATTTCTGATCTTTCATTCAGACAGGACCACAGAGAAGAAAAAATTAGATCAGGAGAAGAATTGTCCTTCATCCTTAAAAAAGAAATGCCTGAATTGAAAATTATAATTCATTCTATTGAAGATCATCCGGGAAAGGTAAAAAAAATAATTCCCTATGTTGACGGGTATGTATGTAAAGGCCGGAAAGGTATGAATCATCTGGAACAAGCTATTCAGCAAGTGTACGGCGGAAAATCATACCTATCTCCCGATATTGAACAAACACTACATCATAAGAATGTAAAAGAATTATCAGATTATGATCTATCCATCTTGAAACTTCTTTGTGATGGTTATACACAGGAAGAGATAAGTATGAAATTTAAAGCTCAGGGCATCACCCCTTTTAGTAAAAGTTCTATAGAAAAGAAATTAAAAGACCTCCGTGAAGAATTTGAAGCAAAAACAAACCCTCAATTAATTAGTACAGTGCTTACACTTCAGCTTATATGATACTATTTTTAAAGGAAAGAAGTCCGGGAAAAGGAAAAGCAGCATACATCCTGGGAGTTGCATGACGGTATCCTCGGAAAACTCTTTGGCATAAGGTTAAGCCTGGATTCTTTAAACCAGGAAGAAACTGAGAAGAGCAGGAAGAAGAGATTCAAATATATAGAGGAAATGCAGAAAATAGCTGAAGAAATCAGGTTTCTTTATCATAAGTTGAACAAAACTTCCCTGGTCGACGTGAATTTCAAAACTGTGCTGAAAGAAATTGTTAAGAATCAGAGTACGAAGGAAACCAGGATAACTTTGAAGGTCGATTCGAGTATGACTGGAACAATACTTGAAAAATGACATTAAAATGAACCACTATGGACTCCAAGTCCATAGTTTCGGGCTGGTGACTTTAAGTCACCGCTAAGGTTTAGTAGGACTATCTCATAAACTGTGTAAATAGAAAAATAACAGGGGTCGCGACCCCTGTTAT
>NZ_JAVRHK010000035.1:0-9866 GCF_031846585.1 Autumnicola musiva | reverse complement strand
GACTATGGACTTGGAGTCCATAGTGGTTCATTAAAATGGTTCAAATCTCGGATTTCAGGGAATATTTTTTATAAATTTAGAAGTGGATTAGAAGCTTAACGTAAAGAGCCCGTATTTTCTACGGGCTCTACGGCTAATTCAAATTGTGTGAACTAAAAAAATTACTGAATTAATGCATATTCAAAAGAGGGATATCCACGCGTTCCGTTCTCATCAAGAAGGGAAGTAAACTTTAATTTATAAAGGTTACCAGCGGAATCTTTTATTACAAAATAAACATTCTCTTTAAGGGAAGGCAGCGTGCCTGGTCCTCCACCGTTTCTCCAGTTGCTTCCAATAGCCCGCTGGTCTTCTTCAAACAATGTGGCGTCTACACCTTCAGAATTGAAGTCAGCATAAGCAACACTTTCATTTTCTACCTGGTAGGCTTCAACACCATCAAGTCGATTGGTTACTATATAATCGGCATAACCATAAGAACCAGCCCCAGTTATTTCATTGGTGAATACTGTAAATAAGAGGTCCCATTCTCCCTGGGCTGGTTGTGCCATCACTTCTTCTTCATTTTTAAGGCTGAAATACTGGAAATTATAGGCTGCATCTTTGGTAATAGTCACTTCTGTATGAGCATCGGAATCTAATGGGGCATATTGTAAAGTATAACCGTTTTCAGACTGTAAAATTCTTATTTTCATCCATCCCCTTGGATCATCTGTAATATCTACAGATCCGGCGTCCGGATCTTCAGTTCCTACTTCAGAACCTAAGTTTAACAGGTATACTTTATTTTCTGAATCTTCAGCAGAAATTTCACTAATCGCGGTTTTGCTAAGATCCCCTTCGGGACTGTCTATATAGGCGGTATTCGTGGGGTCAAAAGTACCTACTGCAACTGTGGTTTGAAGCTCGGCAACATCTTCTTCGGTTACAGCATCAATATCGATGGCATCAAGTTCGGCGGCAGCCATATAAAGGGATCCGTTGATTATTACTCGAAACTCATCACCGCTGTAAAACCCAAGGTCCCATGAATCCCGTGAAACTGCAGTTTGGTTCTGGGCACTCAAATCTACATAAACCTGATTGGGCTGGTTTGGACCACCTACTTCGGGCGCCATTGTTCCCCCAAGAGCAGCAGTTTCTTCAAAAGATACTAGTATGGAAGTGGTTCCGCCAGCAAGTCCATTCTCCAGACTTACCGATTGTATTTGAAATGTGATGGATTTTTCATTTCCTTCAATGGCATCTTTTAATTTCCTAAAGCTAAAACTTGCTCCTTCGTCACCTTCGGAAAAATCAACTATTATTTCATTTTCCATGGCGTTGGGAGTGGTCACAAAATCTTCATCTTGCCCGTAAACAACATTGGTAGGTGTAAAACCGATAGTTACAGTTCCATCATGAGGTGCAGTGGTGGAAAATTCAAGATTGACGTCTTTAGTATCTTCTTCAGCGGAAAAACTGAGCGAAGGATTTTCAAAAGCGACTACAAAATCTTCCTGTACTGCGGCATCATCGTCTGAACTACATGCTCCCAAGACTAATGCTGAAACTGCAGCAAATAATAAGTAAAAAGTTTTTTTCATAATTGATTGATTAAAAATTAAGGTTGTATAAAAGTTTTAAAAAATAAGACCTCCCGTATCCTAGCAATACACTATTATCGGGAGAAATTGAATGTACTCCGTCACCGCTGGCATTGGTATTTGTGACATTGGTGACATCTAAAATATTCCTGGCACCCAGGCTAACCTCCAGGCTTCTCTCCAGAAATGTTTTCTTAAGCGTGGCATCCATCCAGCTGTAAGCGCCCCGCTTTCCTTTTATAAAGACAACATCGCCGTCTTCGTTTTGGCTCTGTATAAACTGATACTCTGGGCCATTATGTTTGAAAAAGACTGAGAATATCGAGTTCCACTTCGGAATAGAATAAGATAAATTCCCGTTAAGCTGAAGCCCGTAGAGGTAATCGTCGTTATAATCTGTTTGGCTAAGCAGCTCTTTACGCTCTCCCGAAAAAGAAATTCCCGCCCCAAGGCTAAAATTCTTCATGGAAATATTTGAAGTATAGGACAAGCCCCAATTTTTGAAACTGTCTATATTCAGGTATTTATAGGCAAGCGGACTTTGATTTACGATACTCAGCTCTATACGGTCATCTACGGAAAGAAACCATCCCGAAAATTTATTGTTCATCTTTAAGTTGTAGTCATCAAACCAAAAAGTCTTTTTCAGGTGGAGGAAAGCTGAATTTCCACGTTCAGGGTTGACATCAGGATTTCCCTGGACGTCATGATTTACATCTACGAAATAGGTATACAATTCATCATAATTGGGATTTCTGGGAGCACTTCCTAGATTTGCCCTTAATGAATATCCATTCCCAAACCTGTAAACTGAACTCAGCGTATAAGAACCCTGAGGTTCAAATTTAGAGGAGAACATGATTCGGTATCCGGGACGAAAAGAGAATTTTTTACTTATTTCGAATTCTGCGGAAGTAAATAGCTCATAAGACTCAAGTCTTCTTTCAATATTGTCTGAATTATAATCCCCTGCCAGGGAAGACGAATAACCGTTGATGTTACTTAATTCATATCCCAGCTGGGAGCTAAACCTATCCTTTTTAAACAGGTTATTTAGGGTTCCCCTGGAATAAAGTCCCTGGCGGGATTCATATTCAAAATTCTGCTTATTTAGCTCTTCCCTAGTTTTGATTTGATAGATATAGGTTTCTACGTTTCGCTTTTGCTGCTGATACGAAAAGGAAGCTTGATAATTGGCATTTTTGAAGACTCTTCCGCTAAGGCTAAGATGATGGTAAAAACGTTCAGAAAAGAATTCTTCATCACTCGCCGTGGGATTGGTAGTTTGAGTGGAAGAATTTAAATTTGTTCGAACCTCTGGATTATACTTTTTTGTGTGCTCATCGAAATATTCAAACCGATAAAAAGCTGTAAAACCATCATTATGATATCGGAAGAGCGTTTTAGCATTATTCTGTAATTTCGGCAGCCATTGGTAGCCTCTTTTTCCGTCATTCAACTGATAGTTTCTTCCTTCTCTTTCCCCAAATAATCCTGCGAAATCATTACGGGTATAGGTGGCATTCGCATAAAACTTATCGCTGAAATTATGACCAATTCTCATCGACTGAATATGCCGTCCCTTATCAAAAAGTCCATATTCATTACCAATCGTTTCTTCCTGAATATATGGGGTAATTTGCCATTTGTAATCTGATTCTTTTTTAGTGATAATATTGATAATTCCGGAAACGGCATTAGAGCCATACTGAACGCCCATCGCTCCTTCCACAATCTCTACCTGCTCAATATCATCAAGATTTATCTGTGTTAAATCGGTATTATTCCCTAACCCTTCATCATTAATTAAGGGAATTCCGTCTAGCAGGATTTTAAAATATTGAGAATCCAGTCCGAAAAGTTCTACCCCGCTTTTCCCGGTAGAAGGATTCGGTATTATATTAATGTTGAGGCTTTGATTCAGAACATCTGAAAGATTATTTGCGGCCAGTTGATCTATAGTTTTTCTTGTAATCACCTTCACTTCAAAAACCGATTTATCAACACTTTGTTTATCATACTGGCCGGTAACCACCACTTCTTCTAATTTATTAATGCTAAGGCTGTCCTTAGTTTGTTGGGCCGAGACTATAATTACACTCAGAAAATAGAATAGGAAAAAATAGGGTTTCAATTTTTAATTTTTATTTAGACTTATTATGAATAGACGACAAATATATACATAATTCTTATTTAGAATAAATAAAAATAATTATTTTTGGATCGAACTTTAATTTTAAACCAATGATGAAAAAAATCTACACCCTGTTTGTAATGCTAACGATTACAGCAATAGTAAGCGCTCAGGAGAAAAAACAAAAGGACGCAGAAGCCATTAAAAAGATGTGCGGCTGCTACGAAGTAAGTTTTAATTTCGCCGAAACTTTTAATTATTCAGAAGATTCGCTTTATAAACCTTCCGTTCAAAAGGTCACCGGAGGATTAGAATGGGCTCAGCTTGTAACTGATGAAAATGACAAGATTTCTATTCAGCATTTATTACAGGTTGGAAATCCAGCAGATCCTCATATTGTAAAACACTGGAGACAGGACTGGCTTTATGAAAATGAAGAATTTTATCTATATGATGGAGATAATAATTGGGAGTATGTAGAAAAACCTGAAGTACAGGGACAATGGACGCAGAAAGTATATCAGGTAGATGATAGTCCGCGCTACGAAGGTTCCGCCAGTTGGGTGCATGTAGATGGAAAAAGTTACTGGGAAAATACCACGCCAGCACCACTACCAAGACGGGAATATACTACCAGGAGTGATTATAATGTGACCATTAGAGGGAACCGCCATGAAATTACCCCGTTTGGATGGGTTCATGACCAGGATAATAAAAAAGTAATCAGAAAAGAGGGCCAAGAAGATTTCGTGCTTGCTGAAGAAAAAGGCTATAACGTTTATAAAAAAGTAGATGATAGCCGTTGCCAGGCTGCAGCTGAATGGTGGAAAGAAAATGAACAAAAATGGGCGATGGTTCGTGACAAATGGGAGGACGTTTTCGAACGTGGCGAAGATCTTGTACTTAAGGAAAAGGTGAATAATGCTCCTCTTTACAAATATCTTTTTGAGGACGAATATAGTTCAGAAGATAAGATCAATGAGGTGATCAATTCATTTGTAAAATAAATAAAGATGAAATACTTAAAAAATACTTTTCTTTTGGTAATTCTAATATTTGCCATAAGTGTAAATGCTCAGGATAATATTCTTTTAGACCGTACTTTTTGGAAAGAACAACCCAATCTGGCAACGGTTCAGCAAAAAGTGAAAGAAGGCTATGATCCTACGGAATTAAATGAAAACGCTTTTGATCCTGTTGTTTATGCGTTGCTTGAAAATGGCAAGGAAGAGGTGATAGATTACCTGCTGTCCCGGGAAGGAAACGGAGTAGAGAAGCGAACCCATGACGGTAGAACTTATATTTTCTGGGCTGCTTATGGAGACGATGTGAAAACGATGAATAAACTGCTTGAAAAAGGAGCAAAACTGGATGCTAAAGATACCCACGGGAATACTCCGCTTACCTTTGCTGCATCAACCGGACAGACCAATACACAGATTTATGAGCTCTTTGAAGAATATGGTGCTACTATTTCTCACGAAACCAACGAATCTGGTGCAAACGCGCTGTTGCTTATAGCTCCTTACGTGAAAAATATTTCAGAATTGAACTATTTTCTTTCCAAGGGTTTGGAACTTAATAGTAAAGATGAAGCAGGAAACGGGATCTTCAATTATGCCGCTAAAAATGGAAATATCAAATTGCTTCAGCAGTTAATAGAGAAAGGAGTTTCTTATAAAGAACCTAATAATGAAGGAGGAAATGCTTTTTTATTCGCTGCGCAGGGAACCCGCGGTCATAGCAATGCTATAGAAGTTTTTGAATTTCTAAAGAAACAAGGTCTAGATCCCGCAATTATTACCAATACAGAGCAAACTGCATTACATCGCATAGCTTATTCTTCAGATCGGGAAATTATTGATTTCTTTCTGAAAAATGGGGCAAGTGCTGAACAAAAAGATGAAGAAGGAAATACGCCATTTTTAAATGCTGCATCACAAAATTCATTTAAAAGTATTCAACTTTTGGCAAACCATGTAGATGATATAGACCATTCTAACAAGGAGGGCCAGACGGCCTTAATGCTGGCCGTGAAATACAACAATTCTGAAATAGTGGATTTTTTACTTGATAAAGGTGCAAATGCTAAGCTTACTGATAATCATGGCAATAATCCCGCATTCTATCTATTTACTTCTGGAGAGGTGAATGCTGATTTTCAGAAAAAAAAAAATTATTGCAAGAACATGATGTTGCTTTTAATGCTGGACAATCAGCTGGCAACAATCTCTATCATTTTGCTGTGGAAGCAAATGATCTAGATCTTCTCAAAGAACTCTCGGTATTTAATTTAGTAGACATCAATTCCAAAAATGAAGACGGCTTAACACCATTGCACCTGGCAGCGATGAAAACCGAAAATGACCAGATTCTGAAATATCTAATTTCTAGAGGGGCTGATGTTTCTATAACGACCGATTTTGAGGAGAGCGCTTACGATCTCGCAGCTGAGAATGAGATGCTTAAAAAAAATAATGTAGAATTAAACTTTTTAAAATAAAATGAAATCTGTTTTAAAATTCTTACCGCTGGCACTATTGATTCTTCTTGGAATAGTTGCCTTTACACAGCCAGAAACCACAAAGGTTAAATGCATGGTCCAATTGGTAAATTATTCTGGGGAAGGCGCTTATATCGTCACTTCCCTCATCAATCCTGAAGGGGAATATGAAAAGACGCTTTATGTTCAAGGTAAAGACAGCGAATGGTACAGTGACATTACTGAATGGTGGAAGTTTTATGGCAAATATCGATTGGATATTGATGCCATTACAGGAGAAACTATTGCGGGTGGTGAACGCAGCATCATTTTGCTGCAAATTCCTTCTGAAAAAATTGATGCAGGATATAGCATTAGGTTTGAAACCTCAGTAGAAGACAAAGCATATCATGAAAAAGATGTTCAGTTTGAGCTTACTTCAGAAAGTATTATAAGTAAAGTGGAAGGAAACGGTTTTATCCGTTACGTGCGGATGATGGCGCAATAAAGGGAAATATATGATCAGGTCTGTCTGGAGGTACAGCCATTTAATTCTGGCGGTAGTTTCTTCAATTTTTTTATTACTTGCCGCGGTTACAGGAGGGATACTTGCGATTGAACCCATTTCCAATGCCACGAAAAATTATAGTATAACAGGGTTGGATGAAATCCTGGTTAGTCAAACCATAGACCGGTTAAAATCGAATTATGACGAAGTCCTGGAACTGGAGGTCATTCCTTCGAATTATGTGATTGCCTCAGTTCTTACCAAAGATTTTGAAAATAAAACTATTTATATAGACCCAATAAATCTTTCAGAATTTGGGCCGGTAGAAGAGCGCTCTTCCTTCTTTAATTTCATTACCAACTTTCACCGGTCTCTTTTTCTTAAAAGCGCAGGTCGAATTTTTGTAGGGATCATTTCGTTTCTTTTGTGTTTGATAGCCGTTACAGGTTTACTATTACTGATAAAACGCCAGGGTGGATCGCTAAAACTTTTCCATAGAGTTAAAGAAACCAATTTTGAGCAGCGCTATCACGTGGTTTTAGGAAGGTGGTTTTTAGTGCCAATTATTATCATTTCGGCTACCGGGGTTTATCTTTCTGCCGAAAAATTTGAGTTGTTTCCCTCTTATTCGGTCAAACATAACCGGAATGAAATTGCTCAGGATGAATACGAACAAAAGGAAATTTCAGAATTTCCTGGTCTGAAAAATATAAGCTTAGATCAAGTTAGAAAGATCGTTTTTCCTTTTTCTGAAGATCTTGAAGATTTCTATCAGGTTCAATTGAATGACAGGGAGATGCTGATCCACCAGTTTAGCGGGAAAGTTGTGAGCGCGCAGAAATACCCTTTGGTGCAGTTGGGCTCGATACTCAGTATGAAATTGCATACCGGTGAAAGTAGTCCGGTTTGGGCATTTATACTGCTAATTTCCAGCGGCAGCATCCTGTTTTTTATGTATTCTGGTTTCGCCATGACTTTAAAATCCCTAAACCGGAAAAAAGCTACCACATTTGGATATGCACTTAGAGATGAAGCCGAATATATTGTTCTTGTGGGTTCGGAAACGGGAAATACGTTCGATTTTGCAAATCGTTTTTGTAAAAGCCTGAAAAGTCATGATAAACGCGTTCATCTTTCCAGTTTAAATGAATATGCTACTTATGAAAGGGCTCATAAAATGGTTATTTTTACGGCTACTTATGGCGATGGTGATGCCCCGGCTTCCGCAAATCATTTTTTGAAGAGATTTGAACAAATAAATCCGAAACATTTAATCGAATATACAGTTGTTGGTTTTGGTTCGATGCTCTATCCTAACTTTTGCAGTTATGCGGAAAATGTCCACGAAAAGCTAGATTTTCATCCCTCTTTCAAGCCGATGATGCAGCTTACGAAGATAAATGAACAATCTTTTGAGCAGTTTAGGGGCTGGGCCAATAACTGGGGAGCAAAAGCGGATATTCCAGTGCATCTTGAACTTCCGGATTCTAGTTTTACCAAGAAAAAAACTGAGGACTTAAAAGTTATTGATATCTCGAAATTAAATGTTGATAATACGTTTCTTTTAAAATTAAAACCTCAGAAAAAGATACAATTTCAATCCGGTGATCTGTTGGGTATTTGTCCTCCTGATGCACGCCGGGAACGGTTATATTCAATTGCTGAAATTGACAGATATATTTTGCTCAGCATTAAAAACCATGAGCTGGGAAAATGCTCCGGTTATCTTAGTTCATTGGAAAAAGGACAGATTATCCAGGGAAAGATTGAAAAAAATTTAAAATTTCATTTTCCGGTTACAGCACCATCCGTTATAATGATTTGCAACGGAACCGGAATAGCGCCCTACTTGGGAATGATTCAAAAAAACAACAATGCTAACATTCACTTATTCTGGGGAGGAAGGTATACTCAATCATTCGACCTGTACCAAACTTATGTTGATAATGCTTTAAAAGAAAGAAATATTCGAAGCTTGGAAATCGCTTTGTCCAGAGAAGGAGAGCAACACTATGTTCAGGATCTCCTTTTAGAAAAACAGGATTTTCTGGTTAGTTCTATAGAAAATGGAGCGGTTATAATGATCTGTGGATCTATTAGTATGCAAAACGGAGTCATGGAGGTCATTGGAAATCTACTCCAAAGTCGTTCTAACCTTAAAATGTCGGACCTTGAAATAAATGGACAACTAAAACTAGATTGTTACTAACTCATTTTTAGGAAACCAGATAATCAATCTATATATAAACTAAGGGATTAGCAAGAGGATAACACCCTAGGCGATGTTATAAATTTTTAATTCTTTCTTTTCAGATAGTTACGTTTACTGTAAAGATGATGCTGCCGTCAGTTTTTACTAAAAAACTCCTGAAACACCTTGAAACAGGTTTATTTTTTAGTGAAATTTGATTTTTAGATGAGGATTATGCTATTGTCCTTTCCACTTTCCTTCCATTGCATTTCAGGAAAAACGGTTCGTCCTATAGTCTTGGACACGAGCCAAGAACATTCCTAATATCCAAGAAATCGAAATATAGCCAATGCTTTTTTCAAAGCTGGTTATATCGAATCTTGGGGGCTAGGAATAAACAAACTCATTGATTCCTGTAAAGAGGTTGGGCTTGCCTAAACCAATTATCGAAGAAGAACAAGGCGGAATAAGTGTCACTTTTTTAAAGGATTTTTATACCGAAGATTACCTTAAAAAACAAAATCTTCCCTCCAGACAAATCAATGCTCTATTATACATTAAGGTGCATGGCTCTATAAGTAACACAGAATACCATAAACTCGAGAATATATCCAAAAGAACCGCTACCCGTAATTTACAGGAATTGATAGATAAAGATTTTATTGAAAGAAAAGGAACTACTGGTAAGGGAACTTCTTATGTATTTCGCTCCAAAAAAGTAATGGGGTCATAAATGGGCCAAAAGGCCACAAATTTGCTGATTACGAATAAATCCTTCATTATCATATATTTAGAAGACCCCATTAGTAATTATGCAGCTAACATCTCCGCCAAAAGCTTTAAGTCCTCTATTAATTGGTTCGAGTTTTGTACCGTAAGGGTCACTACAAGAATTAAAGCCTTCAAAGTCATTGATTTTGAAGGCTTTTTTGGTTTGATCTAGGAAAAATTAAGTTAATATTTAA
>NZ_JAVRHK010000034.1:0-11454 GCF_031846585.1 Autumnicola musiva | reverse complement strand
TTCTCACTTCTCACTTCTCACTTCTCACTTCTCACTTCTCACTTCTCACTTCTCACTTCTCCAAATTTTGTCCACACTCCAAGCTTCCGGTTTTTCGTTGAATAAAATTTTGGTTTTTGCCCAAACGTCCTTAAACAAATCGGAATGGCGATAGTTTTCCAGAGCAGCTTCGTCTTTCCAGTAACTATACGTAAAAAACTGGTTGATATTGTCTTTTCCACGATACAACTCTAAAAATTCGCAACCTTCAAAACCACGAATTTTTAATTTGTTTTCTTCAAAATTATTCAGGAAAGTATCAATATTTTCAGGGGCAAAACCCATTTTTACGATTCTTATGAGCATTTATTCAAATTTTATGGTGACCGTATCTAAAAGGCCAAGCCCAAAAAGGGTAGAGGCACTGCCCACCGTATGGGGGTTACTCTTATAGATAGCCAGTTCTATATATCCTGCCGAATTAAAAACAGCAAGTTTTTTGCCATCTTCTTCGCCACGTTTTTCTTTTTCAATATTAAAATTTATCGCGTCACTGTAGGTTTCAAAAATTTCCGGAAAAGTCACCATTCTTGCGTTCATTAAAAATTCCCTGCCTTTTCCTACATTTTCAAAAAGTTTACGGGTGATATTTGTCACCACATTTCCGTAGTTATCAATATACAACACATGGCCAATGATTTGATTTTTTTCAGAATTTACCAGCGGCTCAAACTGTTTGAGGTATTTAATTTCATCTATGTTCTTTCCAATTACTTCAAGTGTACCGCCACGGGCAAGGTGACAGGCTACTTTTACAAAAACATCCAGCACGGGAAAGTTGGTTTCAATCCTGTCATGAATATTGATTTCAACAATTTTTTCAGGCTTAATTTCTGAAGCAAGTAAAGAAAGAATCCCATTATTGGCACAAATAAAATAGTGCTCATCCAGGTAAACTGCCAGATGTTTGTTTTCCGGGGTTAATTCTGAATCTATCCCAATAATATGAATACTGCCCTTTGGGAAACTCTTATAGGCATTTTTAATGATATAGGCCGCCTCGCTAATATGAAAGGGGGAAACTGAATGTGAAATATCAATAATTTCAACTTCATCCAATCCACTGTGAATAGCTCCTTTAACCGCTCCTGCAAAATAATCTTTCTCTCCAAAATCGGTAGTTAAAGTGATGATGGCCATAAATGATTAATAATATATTTTTAAGTTATAACGGGTTTTTTACCTAAGTTTGTATAGTAAGCGAAGATAATTTTATTTTAAGGAATCAGTTGGAAATTGACCAAAAATAAAACATCTTTAACAAGTAAAACCCTGCCGAAAACTGGTTTCATGATAACCAGATGATAATCAAAAGGCAGTAGTAAATTTTGAAAATTTCAACACTTCATATTAATTAAAACCATAGGCATTTGAATGAACTCGTAATTGAACTTTCGGAAATTAATCCGCGGGAATTTTTTGGTCAGCAAAACGAGAATATAGAACTTCTAAAAAAGTATTTTCCCAAGTTAAAAATAGTTGCAAGAGGCAGTAAAATAAAAGTTTTTGGTGATGAGGAAATGCTTGAGGAATTTGACAGGCGCTTTAGCATGCTCATGGATCACTTCGGGAAATTTAATAAACTGGATGAAAATGCCATAGAACGGGTACTTACCAGTAACAGTAGTGAAGATTATAATACATCTGAAGCTAGTGGCGAAGTTTTAATACATGGTGTTAGCGGAAAACTCATCAGGCCACAAACAGCTAACCAGAGAAAACTGGTGGAACTTACGCGTAAAAATGATATGGTTTTTGCCATTGGCCCTGCGGGTACGGGTAAAACTTATACCGGCGTAGCGATTGCGGTAAAAGCTTTAAAGGAAAAACAGGTAAAAAGGATTATTCTTACCCGTCCTGCGGTTGAGGCCGGGGAGAATCTTGGTTTTTTACCCGGTGACCTGAAGGAAAAGCTGGATCCTTATATGCAACCGCTTTATGATGGGTTACGGGATATGATACCACATGAAAAACTGGAAACTTTTATTGAGAAAGGAATAATTCAAATCGCTCCGCTGGCCTTTATGCGGGGGAGAACACTGGACAATGCCTTTGTAATCCTTGATGAAGCCCAAAATACCACCCATGCCCAAATGAAGATGTTCCTTACAAGGATGGGTAAAAATGCCAAATTTATGATTACCGGCGATCCCGGCCAGATTGATTTGCCACGAAGGGTAATATCTGGTTTAAAAGAAGCTTTGCTGGTGCTTAAAGATGTTAAGGGTATTGGCATGGTTTATCTGGATGATAAAGATGTTATCAGGCATCGACTCGTGAAGAAAGTAATCGCTGCTTATAAGGAAATAGAACATACAGAGTAAAAATTGTTTTAATTTAAAAATCATATTTAGGATTGTGTTTCTCCTAATAATTTTAATCATTAATGAAGAATACCATTACAGAAACAAATTTTAATTTTCCCAGTCAGCAATCTGTTTATAAAGGAAAAGTGCGGGATGTTTATGCACTGGATAATAACCGGCTGGTAATGATTGCCAGTGACAGACTTTCAGCTTTTGATGTGGTAATGCCCAAAGGGATTCCTTATAAAGGCCAGATCCTGAACCAGATTGCCACAAAAATGATGAAAGACACCGAAGATATTGTTCCCAACTGGCTTGAAGCAACTCCCGATCCAAATGTGGCGGTAGGTAGTAAGTGCGAACCATTTAAAGTAGAAATGGTTATTCGGGGATATTTATCTGGCCATGCCGCAAGAGAATATAAAGCGGGAAAAAGGGAATTGTGCGGAGTGGAAATGCCGGAGGGGATGAAGGAAAATGATAAATTTCCTTCTCCCATAATCACACCGGCCACCAAGGCAGAAAAAGGAGATCATGATGAAGACATTTCCCGTGAAAATATTCTGAATAGAAAAATTGTTTCTGAAGAAGACTACAAGATTCTTGAAGATTACACACGAAAATTATTCAAAAGAGGAACTGAAATTGCTGCAGAAAGAGGACTAATTTTGGTGGATACAAAATACGAATTTGGGAAAACAGCAGAAGGAAAAATTGTTTTAATAGATGAAATTCATACTCCCGATTCCTCAAGATATTTTTATAAGGAAGGTTACCAGGAACGTCAGGAGAAAGATGAGCCGCAAAAACAGCTTTCAAAAGAATTTGTGCGGCAATGGCTAATTCAGAATAATTTCCAGGGGCTGGAAGGGCAGCAGGTGCCGCAGATGAGTGATGAATATATTAATTCGGTTTCAGAGAGATATATTGAACTTTACGAAAAAATTACCGGAGAGAAATTCATAAAGGCTGATGTTTCCAATATTCAACACAGGATAGAAAATAATGTACTGCAGTATTTGAAGTAAAATTATAAGTTGATCATTAGATAAGCGATAGGGAATGTCCTATCGCTTTTTTTATGCGGTAAAATCAGGTTAAATCTTAAAAATGCTCTTGAAATTTAATTGATTTTCTATAGATTTATGTTCGTTATTAACATTTCGGTAAAAGCCTTTGTTCCAGGCTTAATTTTCTTCCGAAGCATTTATTAATTCAAACCAACTTTTCAAAAATTATGAGCAACTACAGCATTAAAAATTTAGAAGAATATTTTCAGGTATATCGAAAATCGGTACGGGAACCCGAAAACTTTTGGGAAGAAGTGGCTGAAGAGCATTTTACATGGAGAAAGAAATGGGATAATGTATTAAGTTGGGATTTTAGCAAACCTGAAATTAAGTGGTTTGAAAATGCAAAATTGAATATCACCGAAAATTGTATAGACAGGCATCTGCTTACCAGGGGCGATAAAACTGCAATTATCTGGGAGCCTAATAATCCAGAGGAAGATGCACTGCATATTTCTTATAAAGAACTACATGAGAGGGTAAATAAATTTGCCAATGTTTTAAAACAGAATGGAATTCAAAAAGGAGATAAGGTTTGTATTTACCTCCCGATGATACCGGAACTTTCTGTGGCTATGTTGGCCTGTGCTAAAATTGGAGCAATCCATTCCGTTGTTTTTGCAGGTTTTTCAGCAAGTGCACTTGCAACCAGGACTAATGATGCCGATTGTAAAATGCTTATTACTTCTGATGGCTCCTTCCGCGGAGGGAAGACTATAGATTTAAAAGGAATTGTGGACAAGGCACTGGAAGATTGTCCCAATGTAGAAACAGTTCTCGTTGCCAAACGTATTGGTTCTGATATTCATATGAAAGATGGCCGGGATAAATGGCTGCAGCCATTGTTGGATAGTGCTTCAGAAGATTGCGAGCCTGAAGTGATGGATGCCGAAGATCCTCTTTTTATACTTTATACTTCGGGCTCAACGGGCACACCAAAAGGTATGCTGCACACTACGGCGGGATACATGGTTTATACCGCATATACCTTTAAGAATATTTTTCAGTATAAAGAAAATGATGTCTACTGGTGTACGGCTGATATTGGCTGGATTACCGGCCACTCTTATATTCTTTATGGACCTTTGGCTAATGGGGCAACTACGCTAATGTTTGAAGGTATCCCTTCTTATCCTGATTTTGGCCGTTTTTGGGAAGTGGTTGAAAAACATAAAGTTAACCAGTTCTACACCGCACCAACTGCTATAAGATCTCTTGCAAAACGAAAAATTGAATTTGTTGAAAAATATGATCTTTCTTCCCTGAAGGTTTTAGGATCTGTAGGAGAACCTATTAATGAGGAAGCGTGGCACTGGTATAATGACAATGTTGGTAAAAACAAGAGCCCTATTGTAGATACCTGGTGGCAGACGGAAACCGGTGGCATAATGATTTCGCCAATTCCGTATGTAACACCGTCTAAACCAACCTACGCCACCCTGCCTTTTCCTGGGGTGCAGCCGGCACTTATGGATGAAGAAGGAAAAGAATTAAAAGGTAACCAGGTAGATGGCCGGCTGTGTATTAAATTCCCCTGGCCTTCTATGGCAAGAACCATTTATGGAAACCATCAGCGTTATAAAGACACCTATTTTTCAGCTTATGAAAACAAATATTTTACAGGTGATGGTGCTATGCGGGATGAAGTTGGTTATTACAGGATTACCGGTAGGGTAGACGATGTGATTATCGTTTCCGGTCACAATCTTGGTACTGCGCCAATTGAAGATGCGATTAATGAACATCCTGCGGTGGCAGAATCGGCTATTGTTGGTTTTCCGCATGAAGTAAAGGGAAATGCTTTGTACGGATTTGTTATTTTGAAGGAAACAGGAGAATCACGTAACCAGGATAATCTTCGAAAAGAAATCAATCAGCAGATTGCAGATAAAATTGGTCCAATTGCAAAGCCGGAAAAAATCCAGTTTGTGAGCGGACTTCCAAAAACCCGAAGCGGAAAAATTATGAGAAGGATTTTAAGAAAAATAGCTTCCAATGATACTTCTAATTTGGGAGATACTTCAACATTATTGAATCCTGAAGTGGTAGATGAAATAATTGAAAATAAATTGTAGGTTAAATAGGTTCTCCGGTAATCTTTTTCTGGAGAACCTAATATCTGTAAAGGTTCTTCAACTTTCTGGCATTTTTAAGTCTCCCCAAAATTTTTAGAAAAGCAATGGCGGTAATAAATGCATCGCCCGCAGCGGTATGCCTGTCGGTTACATCAATGGTATAGGCATCGGCAATTTCATCTAAAGAATAGTTCTTATTCCGGTCTATTAGATTAGATAAAATTCGTGTACGTTTATAGAGGGTGCCGGTATCCAGGATCTTGTTCTTTAATTTAGGGAGTCCTATGCGCTTCAAAGCCCGGTTTATCATAGTAATATCAAAATTAGCATGATGTGCCACCAGTACTGAATTTTCGATGTATTTTAGAAACTGGATTACCGCTTCTTCTTCGGAAAGAGAAGTGATTCTTTCATTTTTAATAATTCCATGGATTTTTACACTTTCCGGATCAAATTTTTCCTGATTAATGTAGACTTCAAAGTTATGGGCTATTTCTATTTTATTATTTTGGATACTTACAGCTCCAATGCATAACATACGGTCGTCATCATAACTGAAGCCTGTGGTTTCTGTATCGAGTACCACAAACCGTATCTTAGAAATGTCTTCAGATAATTTCTGCTGAAAATGTTCTGTGTATTCCTTCCAGAACTGCGGTAGATTTTCAGGCTCCTTTTTCCTCTTAAACCAATTGAAAATCATAGATATGGTGAAATTTCGAATCTGATCTTTATTAAGTCCTGAACATCTTTAATGCTTTTAAAACATCTTTTTAATTTGATTTTTTCTTCCTTGGTCAGGTCCTTTAAATTAATAAACCTACCGCTATCTTTATTTTTTAAGCCATGTCTCGTCCGGAATTTTAGCAATGCCTTTGAAGAATAGGAGCAGGCAAGATAAAGCTCCCTGTTTTGCGTCTCCAGCTGGGCAAGTTTTTCAAAACGTTCGGCAGTGTTACTTATATTTTTTACATTATGTGAAAGGCTTAGAACCCTCCCGGCATCTGTAAGCGGGGTAATTGCTCTTTTCTTAATGTCGAAAAAATCTTTATTGTTACCATCCTGTTCCACAAGAAACTGACGGAAGAAACCCAGTGGAGTAGGGTTTCTCAAGGCACTGGCAGCAAGAATACTAAGAAATTTTTTGTTGTTTTTAACCTCTTCAAAAATATGATCTGCCAATCCGTTGGAAAGTCTAATATCCCCATAGGTAATATCATAGTCAAAGAATATGGAACATAGCAGGATTTCATCACTTCCCGGTGCTGTAATCCAGTCTGAAAATTTAGATTTCCATTCGGTGTAACTAAGGCAGTAATTAAGGTTTCTTGCCATCATATCTGCAGGACAGAATTCATAGCCAATAGTCTTCAGCCTTTTGGTAACTTTCTTTGCCAGCTTTAGGAAATATTCACGGGTTTCTTCCAGCTTTTCTTCGGGAATATCTTCAAAAATTAGCGCATTATCCTGATCGGTTAGTAATAGTTGTTCTTTGCGGCCCTGACTTCCCAGTGATAGCCAGGCAAATTTGACTGGTGGAGGAGTGTCAAGTTTTTCTATACAACGCTCTATTGTGCGCTTTATAGTAGCATCGTTGAGCTCAAACATAATTTTTGATATATGTGTAAGCGGAATATTGTGATCTATGTAACCCCTTAAAAGATAGGTTATCCGGTTTCTGATTTTTTTAAGTTTTTTTGTACTGCCTGCCCGTTTAATGGCCTTCATCAGCACCGAAGGATTATTGCCCTGAAAAACCATTATATCGTGTTCAGAAACTATTCCTTTAATTTTGGTATTTGGCGTACCGTCTTTTGTAATGCAAATATGGTTGATGTTGTGTTTCATCATAGTAAGCTGCGCCTGGGCTATAGTGAGATGTTTGGAATAGCAAATTACGGGGGAACTCATAATTTCAGAAACAGGAGTATCTATGCTAAGACTTCCTGTGGCCACGGTTTTTCTAAAATCAACATCGGTTACAATACCTGTGGGAAGGTCATTTTCTACAATAAGTATAGAACCCACTCTCTTTCTGCTCATAAGTTTGGCGGCAGTTCTAATTGTAGTCTCCGGAACTGTGGTAATAATCTTTTTCACTACAGGGACCGGCTGAAGCTCAAACATACTGTCTGGTTGGAATTCTTCAGAACTTTCTGAAATTAATTTTCCTTTATGTTCCGTGGAATAGGGATTTCTGGTATTAGAGGCAAAACTTTCTAAAAGAAAATTTCCCACTTTTATATTAGCCTCGGCAACAGGCTTAAAAATAGCAATAGGAATAGCGTATAAAATACTTTCTTCTTCGGTTTCAGCATTAATAAGGTAGTTTTCTTTGGCAAAAAGAGGTCTTAATCCAAATATATCACCTTCATCACATTTATCTATAGTTTCGGTTTCGCCGTTATCCTTTACCTTCTGAAGATCTACCGCTCCTTTATTTACAATGTAAAACTGGTCATGGCCTTCATCACCTTTCCTGAAAACAGCTTTGCCTTTTTCGAAATAGATCACCCTAACTTCCCTTGCAATCATCTGTAATTGCATTTCATTAATAAGTGAAAATGGAGGGAATTCCTTTAGAAAATCTGCTATTCTTGCTGCAATGGTATTCTTCATAAAACTAATTTAGAGAAAACTGCTGAAGAATTTACGTTTTAATTAAATTGAAGAAGAAATAGAGACGTTGTTAAATATCAATTTCGTAATCTTCAATCATTTCAAGAATCACTTTTTCTGTATTCGAGAGACTGGTGTAATTTTGGTGATTATCCTCCTTTACCTTTTTAAAGTAGGGGACAATTTCCCCGGTTTCGTATGCCTGAACTATTTTTGGGTGCACGTAGTAACTTCTGCAAACTGCACGTGTATTTCCCAACCCGGAGGCAGCAGCATCATAAGCAGTAATAAGGTTTTTTTTATTTTCCTTTTCTTCTGAAGTATAGCCGATCTCTTTTAAGGTTTCAAAAAAAATCTTTGTAGCAGACCAGGTCCTGAAATCTTTAGCCGAAAACATGTCGCCGCTTAATTCATGAATATAATCATTAATCATCCCGCTGTCTAAGGCCTGCTTATGGCCTTTTTCATCATAAAATTTGAATAATTCCCATCCTGGAATTTCTTCACATTGATTAACTAGTTTAATCAGTTTTTTATCTTTTACGCTAATAGAGTGTTCCTTTCCTTTCTTACCTACAAATTCAAATTTTATTTCATGCTTATAAGTTTTAACATGACGGGTTCTAAAAGTGGAGAGGCCATAGGTTTTGTTGTTTTTTGCATAATAGTCGTTGCCAATCCTAATATGAGTTTCTTCCATTAACCTTATGATAAGTGCCAGGATTTTTCTTTTTGACATATTATCCAGATCCAGATCTTCATCTACCTGTTTACGGATCTTCGGAAGTAGCTTGGCAAAGGCAGCAATTTTAAAAAACTTTGTCTGATTTCTGATTTTGGACCATAAAGGATGGTACATATATTGTTTTCGCTCTTTATCATCTCTCCCCACAACCTGTAAATGGCCATTATCCAGATGAGTAATTCGCACATTCTTCCAGGCAGGAGGAATAACAAGTTTTTTAATGCGCTCAAGCACTTTTTTATCAGCTATTTTTTGATCTTTACGGTAATATGCAAATCCTCTCCCAACTTTTTTTCGATTAATAGATAGATGATGTTCAGATACATAAACCAGATTAGCCATTTTTACAGCTTCAATGGGATTTTCAATTAGAGTGTTAATTTCTTCAGAAGAAAGATTCATTGCTTTTTCTCACAATATAATCTGAAAACTGTGCGGGTGCTGATAAAATATTGTGAAAGTTGAATTAATAAAAACAAAACTCCTTTCCAGGTAACAGAAAGAAGCTTTGGAATTTCAGAAAATATTATTCAAAATAATTAAAGGTCTCTCCTTCTTTTATTTTAAGCACACTCTCATAAATTAAATTTATTACACCTTCCACATCTTTTTTATGAACCATTTCCACCGTGGTATGCATATAGCGCAAAGGCAGGGAAATAAGTGCCGATGCCACTCCGCCATTACTGTATGCAAATGCATCGGTATCGGTTCCTGTCCAGCGGGAATTTGCCATTCTTTGAAAAGGTATATTTTTTTCTTCGGCAGTTTCAATTAAAAGTTCCCTTAATTTGTTCTGAACAGCAGGCGCATAAGAAATCACGGGGCCATCTCCAATTTTTGTAAGGCCATTAGTTTTCTTTTCTATCATTGGAGTAGTAGTATCATGAGTAACATCGGTTACTATGGCTATATTTGGCTTAATACGCTGGGTAATCATCTCGGCACCGCGTAGGCCAATTTCTTCCTGGACAGAATTAGTAATATACAATCCAAAGGGCAGTTTCTTTTTATTTTCTTTAAGTAGTTTGGCCACCTGAGCAACCATAAATCCGCCAATGCGGTTATCAAGCGCACGGCATACAAATTTATCTTCGTTAAGAACAAAGAATTCATCAGGATAGGTTATCACACAGCCTATATGAACTCCCAGATTCTCTACTTCTTCTTTTGTTGAACAGCCCACATCTATGCAGATATTGTTCATTTTCGGCGATTGTTCCTTTTCTTTATCGCGTGTATGAATGGCGGGCCATCCAAAAACCCCCTTTACTATTCCTTTCTTAGTATGAATATTTACTCTTTTGGAAGCAGCAATTTGATGGTCGCTTCCACCATTTCTAATCACATAAATTAAACCATCGTCGGTAATGTAATTTACATACCAGGAGATTTCGTCAGCATGTCCTTCAATTACCACTTTAAATTCAGCTTCGGGATTTATAACCCCAACTGCAGTACCGTAGGTATCGGTTATAAATTCGTCTACATATGGCTCCAGGTATTTCATCCAGAGTTTCTGCCCCTCCGATTCATATCCTGTAGGAGCGGCATTATTTAAATATTTCTCTAGAAATTCTAGCGATTCTGTATCAAGAGTTTTTTCTGATGTCATAAGATATAAATTTGCACGAATTTAATAAGAATAAAGGGCTTTGCAATCCCAGATTGATTAATTTTGGAATGGTTTTAGCTGAAATGCTCCTGGAATTTATAATTTTGAAGAGTGAGATATATTTTATGTATATTATGGTTTCTGGCAGTTGCTGAAGGATATGCTCAGCAGGAAATTGATAATGATTCTATTGAACCAACGTACATGATTATTGAAGGTGATACTGTGCCGCGAATGACTATAGATCTTGACGAGGTTGTTTTGCTTAGAAAATTGAAGTTTAAAGATAATGCTGAAAGAAGACGTTACCTTATATTAAGGAGAAAGACCAGGAAAGTTTATCCTTATGCAAAGTTAGCTTCAGAAAGGCTGTTGGAACTGAATAGCCGCTTGGAGAAAATTGATTCAAAACGGTCCAGAAAGAGATATACCAAAATTGTTCAGAATTATATTGAAGATCAATTTTCTGAAGAATTAAAGAAGTTAACCCATACTGAAGGACAAATTTTGGTAAAATTGATTCATCGCCAGACCGGAACCACGACTTTTAATCTTATAAAGAACCTGAAAAGTGGCTGGCGTGCATTCTGGTATAATACAACTGCCAGCTTATTCGAAATATCGCTGAAGGAAGAATATCATCCGGAATCTAATCAGGAAGATTTTTTAATAGAAGATATTTTGCAACGTTCGTTTCAGTCTAATATTCTGGAACCACAGGCTACCGCTCTGGATTTCAAATATATTGAGCTAACGGATAAGTGGAGTGACGGCAAGAAAAATAGCTAAATTTCTTCATAATATTTCTGATTTTAAAATCCTTTTGTTTATCTTTTAATCATCAGATTAAAATTAATTACAATAAAATCCCTGGTTTTATCTTAGAATTTCATTTAAAAAAGAATTTATAAACTCTAATTTTCAGGTTCTTGATTATTGGAAATTATTTTGTTTCGATTTTTTTTAAAACTGTTTTGCAAAAGCT
>NZ_JAVRHK010000033.1:0-14401 GCF_031846585.1 Autumnicola musiva | reverse complement strand
GCTATTCTCACTAGAAAATAATGGTGTTTTATCAGTAAAAACAGGGGTTCACGATAGGTTTAATAGGGCTGTTTTTGTATCTTTAACCCATGCAAGAACCCTTAGAAAACCTTACTAAAGATCAGCTTTTGGCCCTCCTGAAAAAGGAGACGAAAAAGAGGGAAAAAGCTGAAAAAAGTGTTTCTAAAAGGGAACAAGAAGTTGAAAAAGCACAGCATAAGATTGCTGACCTGAAATTCCAGGTGGAGTATTACAAACGCCTGGCCTTTGGTCAAAAAAGAGAACGCTTCGAAGGGGATAAAAACCAGATGAGCCTTCCCTTTGAAATGGAACCCCAAAAGGCAGCAGCACAAGAATCCGGTCTAAAAGAAAAGCTCAGTGACCAGCGTCGCAAAAAAACTTCCAACCACAAAGGAAGAATGGCCCTTCCGGAGCATCTTGAGGTAAAAGAGATCGAGATCTATCCTGAGGGAGATCTTACCGATATGGTTTGTATCGGTAAAGAAGTGACCGATGAACTGGAATACGAGCCTGCTAAATACTATATCAAACGCTACATCCGCTATAAGTATGCTCCTAAGAATAAAGAAGGAGTGATCATCGGGGAACTTCCCGAGCGGGTGATTGAAAAAGGAATCCCGGGAGCCGGACTCCTGGCTTCGATTTTAGTCGATAAGTACCAGGACCACCTTCCGCTTTACCGGCAGCTCCAACGCTTTAAACGAGCAGAGATCCCTATAGCATCCTCCACCCTGGAAGGTTGGACCAGGCAAAGCCTTAAAATCATCGATATCCTTTATCAGCACCTGCTCGAGGATATTCGCTCCAAAGGTTACCTCCAAAGTGATGAAACACCCATAAAGGTGATGGATCCTGCTAAAAAAGGAAAAACATATCAAGGCTATTATTGGGTACATCATTGTCCCATAGATGGTACCGTACTCTTTGATTATCAGCCTGGGCGTAGCCGTGAGGCTGCCGATCATGTATTGGCCGGGTTTAAAGGCTACCTTCAAAGTGATGGGTATGCGGCTTATGATAAAATCGGCAAGCGTGAAGGGGTTACCCACCTGAACTGCTGGGCCCACGCCCGAAGAGAATTTGATAAGGCAAAGGATAATGACAGGGAGCGTGCTGAAAAAGCCCTAGGCTTTATCCAGAAACTCTACGTGGTGGAAGCCCAGGCACGAGAGCAAGACTTAAGTCCTGCGCAGCGTAAATCCCTGCGCCTGGAAAAAGCACTGCCTGTCATCAATGAATTTGGAAAATGGATGTTCGATCAGATGAAACATCAACTGATCCTCCCCAAAAGTCCTATCGGAAAAGCTTTCAGGTATTCCATGGATCGTTGGGACCAGCTCAGCGCCTATCTTTACGATGGTATTCTGGAGATCGATAATAATTTAGTGGAAAATGCCATCAGGCCATTGGCACTGGGTAGAAAAAATTATCTCTTTGCAGGTTCTCATTCAGCAGCAGAAAGAGCCGCGGGAATCTATTCCTTCTTTGCCATCTGCAAAAAGCACGAGGTGAATCCATATGAGTGGCTTAAATATACCCTGGAAAATATAATGTCCATAAACCATAAAGACATCCGGAATCTCTACCCTCAGAACTACAAGAAATTACAGCACGCTTAGATCAGCTTACCATAAGGGGACCTGGTAAATAAAATTATGCTAAGTTAAAAGATGTGGTTGGTGGGCCGGATACAAAAGAGGAATGAAAAAAATAGATATTAATAAACACTTATATTTCAATTGGAGTGACCGAAAAAAGGATATTTTACATCTATTTTTTATAGTTTTTAATGAAGAAGCTCTCATTAAAAAACTTACACAAGAGAACTTTATTGAATTGGTGAATTTTAGTAAAGACAGTTTCAAAAAAATTAATCCTATAAATTATATCTTTTATAAACTTCTAGTTTATTTCCCTCTAAATCATCAAGCTGTCAACACAAAAAAATACTCAGATAGATTAAAGGCATTATTACATGGTGTTATCAATTCTGCTAAACTTGAAGATGACCCATTGGTTGAGTTAAAGCACTTTTTTTCTTTTTTGAATACTCTACCAGTAAATTTAAGTTTTAAAGATCAAATTCAAAACATAAGAGACATATATTGGGAGAACGATCAACCAAGGGTTCATGATGAAAAACAGGCCGTAGATCAGAGTATTTCCACGGTTATAACTAACTTAAGAGAAGTTCAAGATTCGATTTTAGAAAGTAAAAAGATTGACCCTCAAAAGGAAATATTAATTAAGGATAATTGGGTAAAAATTAAAGATGTTTTTTTAGAGCCTTTAATATCTTTTGTTCGTTCTTTTGGAGAGTTCGTAAAACCATTTCCTTATAGGTCTGCATCTAAAAGGGTCGATCATGGACAATATAGTTTAATTGACATGTTTTCCTTTCTTAACGAATTTTTTCATCACTTCAGTCAAAAATCAAGTGATGCAACAGCTTTTGAAAAAGCTATAGAATATATTGATTTAATTCAAGTTCAATTTGGTTCCGAATCCGAGTTTAGAAAACTCTTTAACAAGAATGAATTGACAGTTAAGGATTTTGTAGGTTTATTGGTTGAAGAAATAGATAAACTCCCTAATCAATTAGAAAAGGAAGTTGATGATATAGAAGACTTCGAAATAGAAATCCCAACTTATTATTTAGAAGTTCTTATTATTAAAGAAATCTGTAAGAACATGAGTAAATACAGTGTTGAAAATGAAAATATCAAATGTTTAATAAGAAATGAGGATGATTTTATTGAAATATTTCTAGAAAATCAGATAAAGAATGAGGTAAAGGAATTTAGTTCGAATGAAGGATTAACATGTATAAATCATATTTCAGAATCCAATATTTTTAAGTTTTCCTATACAAATGAGAGATCGGATTTAATTTTCAAACAAAAAATAATTTTAAGAAAATAGAATGAAGTCAAAAGAAGTCACCTTACTAGTTTTAGATAATCAGAAGCATTTTGATGAATATTTAGTCCGATTGGGTAAAGATTCTTTTCATGAAATTCATTTGGTTCAAAATGAAAGAGAAATAAGAGAAAGACTCATGTTATTAAATGGTGACGAAAAAGTTTGTATTGTAGTTCACGCATTTTATCAGGATTTAGGGGGGATTAAAAATTTTCAATCTTGGGGAATAGTAAAGGATTATCCTTTACTTTCTTATTTATACGCTACAGATGGTAATACAGATACTGTAAAAGAAATGATGAAGGAAAATGAACTTGATGAGGAAGAGGTATATAAATACCACAAAGTAAGAGCTGTGATCGAAAATGATGAGTTAGAGATAGCCTCGGCTTATGAGATCCTAGGGGAAAAGAGTATAGATTCAATAATAGAGGAAAAAAACTATGACTATGTTATTATTACCGCTTTAGAAGTGGAAATGTCTAAAATTAGAGATATTATTGAAGAACAAGGTTGTTATGATGATAATGAATCCCATGTTGTGTATTATGGTCGATTCAAGGATGCCCCAGACAAGAAAGTGATCTACGTCTCTCAACTTGAAACTGGAATGATAGATGCATCTATTTTAGCTACAGAAATGATAATTAGGTTTTCTCCTAAGTATTTGATTATGTCGGGTGTTCTAGGCGGTCGACCTAACAAAACAGAATTAGGAGATGTGGTTATATCTAAACAAATTTTCACAGTAGATAAAGGAAAATTAAAGAATGGGAAGCTTGAAAAGGAAATTGAAAATGTGTATACTGGCGGAGCAATTACACAAAAAATTGAAACTGCAAAGAAGCATATAAAACGATTTTTGGAAGATGAGTTTAAGACAGGTCTAGGGCAGTTCAACATTCATGTAGGACCTGTAGCTTGTGTAAGACAAGTTATAGATCAAGATGGATATTTTGAGAGTAATATTGTTGGAGTTGACAGAAAAGCGATAGCATTGGAAATGGAAGGTTATGGTATAGCAAGAGCTTGCGAAATAGTGAACAATAAAAAAACTAAGCCTTTGATTATAAAATCGGTAATGGATAATACAAAAGATAAAACAGATAGCTCTAAGGATCTTGCGGCTTGGACAAGTGCACAGACAATTAGATTTTTAATAAAAGAAAATCTTATTTAGTAATTATTTCTGTCAATAAGACTAGTAGTATTACCGAGGTAAGTATAATCATTTTTAGTTATTGATTTAAGATTCATTCACGGTAGTCTCACAATAATTTTGGAGTTAATACAATAAAATTTATTTTGTACCTTTATAACACCAAAGGCGAT
Organism: Autumnicola musiva; assembly: GCF_031846585.1. Taxonomy (NCBI): domain Bacteria; kingdom Pseudomonadati; phylum Bacteroidota; class Flavobacteriia; order Flavobacteriales; family Flavobacteriaceae; genus Autumnicola; species Autumnicola musiva. The sequence goes on along the minus strand of NZ_JAVRHK010000033.1, from coordinate 10,126 downwards.
CAAATTGAATGGATCGTATTGTTCTTTCAAGTATAGTGAATGATTCAGTGAATAGCTCCACTCGATAAAAAATAAAGTGGCTGTTAGCAGGCTTTTGAAAAAGCCATCGTATTTCCTGCCACCCCGACTCCTTAAAAATCATTTTAAACTTTCCTCACCACCAAATGACTCAACCCAGGATCATTCAGTAGCCGCTCCATTTCTGATTGGATAATGTCTTGAATATCCTGCTTAATTTGGAAATAGTTCCGTTGCACCATACCCGAATCCAACTTACGAATAACTTCAATGTCCCGGTAATTTTGTTCCTCACGTTTAAGGCTATCATGGTCATTGATAATCTCACAATGAAAAGCTTTCAGGTCAATCTTACAATCTGGATTATCCGCCACCATACCCACAAATTCACCGGAGCTTAACCCCGATATTTTGGAAGGTGGTATTGCTGCTTCCAATTGTTTAGATCGGCTAATCGAAGTGTCTCCGCTGTTAATGGAATAACTCTCCCTGTCCTGCATTATTTTTCCAAAGCGTTCGGATAGTTGCTTCGCAGTATCGCCCGTAACCTGACCACTAACAATATTCCCTGTAATATTGATAATCACATCTGCTTGCTCTCGACCGTAATCCTTTCGAAGCTGACTAAAATCCTGAATACCCAGACAAGTAGAAACTTTATTACTCCGTGCAGTGGCAATTAAGCTATCCATATTATTCAAATAGATAGTCGGGAACTCATCAAATATGAGACTACTCTTTAGCTTTCCTTTTTTGTTCACCAGCTTAATTAATCGGTTTACATAGAGCGATAATACCGCTCCATAAATCTGTATTTTTTGCGGATTGTTCCCCATACACATAATCTTTGGATCATCGGGATTATTAATATCCAGATTAAAATCATTTCCTGATAACACATAGTATAATTGTGGGGATGAAAGCCTTGCCATTGCCACTTTTGCGGAAGCGATCTGACCTTCCAATTGCTCCATAACATCATTTAGGTATGCATTGACAAAAGGATTTATCAGTACTTCAATTTCCTTTTCGGTACGAAGCAAAGTAAACAGGCTATCATAATCTACCTGCATCAATTCAATAACATGCGGCAAGGTACAAAATTCTCCATCCTTGTATTTTTTCAGGTACCAGATAATAGCCGTTAGAAAGTTGATTGGGGATTCCACAAAGAAGTCTCCCTGACGTTTGATCCATTCCCTGTTTAACCCCATCAAAATAGTGCGGGCACTTTCTGCCGCATCCGTAATATCGGTCATAGCTGAAGGCTCTAAAGGATTGCACCGATGGCTACGGGTAAGATCATCGAAATTAATCACATAAAATGCCGGTGGTTTAATATATCGATGTTTGTGTTTCAACCAGGTGTTAAAGGCTATTTTGGAAAGGTCATCAAACTTAAAGTCGTACACAAACATGGTAAACCCTTTCCGAATATGCTGGGTAATCACATGACGAATCACAAAGTAGGATTTCCCGGAACCAGGTGTCCCCAATACCATAATAGCCCGAAATGGATTAATGATATTTATCCAACTTTTCCGCTGCTTGTCTTTTAATTGATATTGCGCAGGAAGATTAATGGAATATTCATTTTCCAGCAATCGTTCTTCCTGTGGAAAGGTTTCATTTTCCTTATTAAAGATGTCCTTGTTATTAAATTTATCCCTGATAATTCGGGAAAGTAATGTACCACCTGTCAGCACCAGCAGAAAGCCTATTCCTGTTAGTGCCATATATAGAATAGCGGTCGTCATTATAGGTGTGTTCAGATTCATACACAGATAGCTGATGAGATAAATAAGCAATCCGGTAATCAGATAAGTAAATGCCGTCCTGTGATTTAGTTTTTCATTCTTTTTTCCTTTCGCTCCTAAAAGAGATATACCCAAAAACCCAAGGGCAATTAATTTTGATTTATGAAAACTACTGAACAATCCCGTCTTATAAATGTTGCTTAAAATACGGTCGCTAAAAGTGCTGTTCCATCCCCATATTTCAAAAGCACTATAACAGTAATAATAGAAATGGATGATTAATATGGTAATACTGATGAGCCTCGTCATATCCAGAATCTTTCTCAGCGCCTGTTCATTTTCTCCGGTGTGCATTGCCATAGCTTTATTTTTTTACTGGTTATTATTCAGGTTTCTTTTTTTCTTCTTTTTGCGTTTCTTCTTAAGTTGATTGGGCAGGTAATCTGAGGTGTTTTCTGCTTGAGTTAAAACCTCCAATACATTTTCTTTTCCTGTTGGTATAGTAGCAGATTGAAAGTCTTTATCAACTTCTTTAGTTTCTGCCGCAGCGGCAGTCTGTGGCTGTAACCAAATGGTTTGTTTCAGGTCGGGATGCCTTAGCAAATCCTGTCCTGAAACCCCTTCCGGCAAACACCTTTCCTGAATAGCTTTGGCACTATATGTTTTGCCCAAAGCACTTCCGTTAAACACACATTTGGTTTGGTGATCCACATAGGTAATCCCATATAAAATTCCGTTAGCGTTTTGCCTGAGCACGATATGAATACCCTGTTTTTCTAATGCTATTATCAATTCTGGAATGGAACTCTTTTTTGACAGTAATTCCTTGTCCACTGCATTTTTAACCCTTCTTTTAAAAGGTGTTCGTTTCGCTGCATTTTCTTTGAATTTCTGCTCCAGAAATTTCAAGGTAGGCTTATTGTAAAACAAGCTGGCTTTGATAGGTACCCCTACTGAATTTCCATCGGTATCCATTATCCGATATAGTAATCCTCCAGTCTGATAAACTTTTGAATTTTCCGTTCCCCGTTCTGCTTTTACATTGTATTGATTAAGCACTGCATTCAGTTCTGGAAGGCTGGTATATTTATAGGGAGTCAACACATGTTCCAGAATGTTTTGGATAGCCATTTTGGTTTGTGATTTACCATACAAGGCCTTGCTAACTGCTATAGGTTTTAACTGATAATTTTTGTCTTTCTTTTGGGCTTCAGCCTGCACCAAGCCAAACTCTTTTTCCAATGCTTTTCGGGCTGGTTCGGACTTACGAATGCCCAAATGATGCAGATCAATTCGTTTGCCATCCGCTTCAATATTGGTAGTGACCAAATGGATGTGCGGATGTCCTGCATCGTGGTGTTGATAGACCAGATAAGGTTGCTCACCAAAACCGATTTTATCCAGGTAACTGTCGGCTATTTCAAGTAATTTTTCCTTTGATAAATGGTTTTCTGAAACATCAAAATTGAGTGAAATATGCACGCTATTCCGCTTTGTTTTTTCGTTTAATTCCATTTGTTTTAAGAAGCGATTCAGCTTCATGGTAAAGCTCATTTTATCAGAATCAACTGGATAATTTCCTGCCCCGATACATTCCGCAACTCCCTGTTTCACCTTATTCTCATTGTAGTTTAAAATGCGGTGAATGGAGTGCCCCGTTTTGATTACTGCAACCATATTTCTGCCATTTTTTGGATGTTTTTTTTAATCTCATCTATCTTATTGAACAGGGTTCTTTTTTCTACTTCGTAGGCAATCAGCCAGCTTTTAAATTCTGTAACTTTTTGAAGTGTATGTAGCTTTTTTACCGCCTGATTAAAGTTGTTGCCTACGTGGTTAAGTTCTTTTCTAAGCTTAGCCATTTCTGCCATAAAATCATCGGCAGATTGGTTACGATATTTAGTTACAATGGGTTTTTCAAAAAGGCTGTGACGAATATATTCGCTTAGCTTTCGGCAGGTGCTCTTTTGCCATTTCTTTTCGATTTTCTTATACTCATCGGGTGTTAACCGCAGCCCGATAAGGCGTGTTCTGTTTGATTTTTTTTCTTCCATCTCCTTATCCTTTATCATTTATCAAACTCAAAAATTCATACCATACCCCTGCCCACGAGTTCCGAGTGATAGGCAGCAAGATGTCGGTTGTTAAACAACCGTTCATCTTGCCGTTTGCAGGAACGTGGCAAACTCATCGTTTTTGCCAATGTCTGCCAGAAGCTTATCATTCACTTTCAGGGATTTTGGCAATTTTTTAAATTGTGAGGTTTTCAAAAATGCTTAGCAACACTATGACAGTTTACTCCCTAACCGTGTCTTCTGCTGCTTTCCTATACCCACCAACCAATCATTAAGATCCTTATGATTTTTGTATAAGGTGCTTTTATCAATATATTTTGTACTCATTGAAAGTGCACGCTGGGTAAGATTTTGTCCAGTGGCATCCCTATCCAGGTACAGTCGAACCACCTGATGTTCCTCCATAAATGGGCGTGCTCTTTCAAAGAGGGAAACCGAATTTAAAACCACAAAATCCTGACTATTTCCAGGAAGGTTTTGGTGGAGGGCTCTAAGGGATAAAAAATCCATAAAGCCTTCGAAAACAGCCACCTCATCAGAGCCATTTTTTATAGTAGTAAGATCCTTGGGAGAACTGCTTGCTTTGAAGTAAGGATTACGTATTTCAAACCCGTCGGAATCATTTTTAAATCCAATTCCGTAATAGTTTTTGGCATTCAATTCATAACGTACTTCCCGGCAATATTGGGTTGCAATTTCAACAGGAATTTTTCGCTGCTTCAAATAACGGATCAATGCATGCGAATTAAGCTCAACATCTTTAGAAATTTTAAGTTGATGTTCCGGTTGATTTTCTATTTTGGAGCGATTTTTAAACGGCTTTTGAAAAGAGAAACCACCATTTAATTTTTTTAGAAATTCCCCAACCGAGCAACCATAATGTGCAATCCCAAAATCAATAATATTACCTCCCGTACCAAGTCCATGATCGTACCATCGGTTCAGCTTTTGATTAACCTTAAAAGAAGGTGTTTTTTCCTGTCGTAATGGTGAAAGATACCAATAGTCATTGTTCCTTATTTTTGAAGGTTCATGACCTATTGAGGACAGGTACTGAACCATATCCATTTCCTTAGCTTCCGCAATCGAAAGTTTTTGTTTCCTGAAATCCATAACCGTACATTTTCATCTCCACTATTCAGTTTACAGATGTAAAGTTAAACAAGTGTTAGAGCATCTACCTATCCTATCTATATTATGATAAGGGTAATGATTCTTATTTAACCTCTAAACAGCTGATATTATCATTTGAAAACTATCCTTAAGTTCCAATTTTGATTGGCGTTATGAAAATCATTATCTCGTCAAGGTGCCACCAAAAAGTACTTAACATCATTCTATAAAGCTTTTTAAAAATTAATTATATGCGTAAATGAATAGTTCTATTGTTGTAAAAACATTAAATACAAGACATTAGTTATTTGTAAATTTTACTTTATGTAAAAATTTACGTAATTTTGCACGTAAATTATTGAAGCTATGAAAACAATATTGTATTTGACCGATCTTTATTTCAAGGCAAATGGAAGAAATTACTATGAAGAAGATCTGTTCATCACCTCCAAACTAAGGGAACATTTCAATATCCTGATTGGGAATCCCCAACAGGCGACTGCCTTACTGAATAAGGCAGACCTGGTCGTCTTTAGAAATACCGGAGCAGTAATCGGGTATCAGGAATATTTTGACTGTTTTGTAGATACAGTGAAAAAGGAAAACACCAACATATTCAATTCCTTTGACGGTAAGGCCGATATTAAGGGAAAACAATATTTACTGGATTTAATGGAAACCGAATATCCCGTTATCCCTACTGTAGAGGATATTTCAAACATTGATGCCCTTGGTAATCCCGAGAAGTATATTGTGAAGATAAAGAACGGGGCCGATTCCATAGGAATGGAGATTTTGACCAAGGAAGAACTGTTAAAAGCAAAGCCCGATGGAAAACTCATCCAACCATTCTTGGATTTTGAATATGAGGTTTCCTTCTATTATCTAGATGACCAATTTCAGTATACATTGTACGCGCCACAAAAGGACAAGCGCTGGGATCTTCAGGAATACGATGCTACCCCTGAAGATTTGGAGTTTGCCAAGCAGTTCATACAGTGGAACAACATCAAAACGGGAATTACCCGAGTGGATGCCTTTAGAATGAAAGATGGTTCCCTGCTTCTGGTCGAATTGGAGGATCTGAACCCATTTCTTTCTATTGAACTGCTACCGGCAGAAAAGCGGGATGCATTTATGGATAACTGGATAATGGTTTTGAAAAAACTCGTCTAAGTCTTTGGTTACCAGAATTAGTTCAGAACCTTTTAAAATCTTGAAAAAATGAAAAACAAAGCACCTTTAAGTCCATCCCTACGAATAGAAAATACGGTTTATATTTCCGGACAGGTTGGTATCAATCCGCAAACTTCAAAATTGTCCAATGATAGTTTTGAAAATGAAGTAAAACAAATGATGAAAAACCTAAAAATACAATTGAAAAATAATGATGGAGGTTTTAATAATTTGGTAAGTGTTATTGCCTATTTAAAAAGTATGAAGGACTACGAAGCCTTCAATACCATCTACAGCACCTATTTTAAGGATAAATTTCCCACAAGGACCTGTATCGCCGTATTGGATCTTCCACTTGGAGCTTCGGTCGAAATTTCAGGAATAGCATATATTCCTCAGCATAAATAAAATATTATGAAAGCAATAATCTTATCGAAAAAGGAAAAGGGCAATCAGTTTACATATACCGAACTTCCATTGCCAAGCCTAAACGAAGGCGAAGTGCTTGTGCAGACCAAAGCTATTGGCATAAATCCCATAGATTTAAAGACAAAAAACGGCAAGGGAATCTATCCGATGCTACAAAATGAAAATCCACTTATTTTAGGTTGGGAACTTTCGGGGGTGGTCACCCAGTCCCGTTCAGAAAAGTTTGCCGAAGGTGAGGAGGTATTTGGACTTATAAACTTTCCCGGACACGGACAAACCTATGCCGAATATGTAGCTAGTCCTGCTACTGATTTAGTAAAAAAACCTTCAAACTGTTCGCATTTTGAAGCTGCCGCAACAAGCTTGGCTGCTTTAACTGCGTATCAATCGTTGGTTCATCTCGGAGGATTAAAATCCGGGCAAAAAATCCTGATCCACGCTGCTTCGGGAGGTGTTGGTCATTTTGCCGTTCAGATTGCAAAACATCTGGGTGCTTATGTCGCAGGGACTTCCTCTGAAAAGAATAAAGAATTCGTTTTGGGCCTAGGTGCCGATAAGCATCTCGATTATAAAACTGATGAGTTGGAAAAAGAGCATAAAGACTACGATATTGTCCTAGATACCATTGGTGGAAATACCATTGACCGCTCCATTCCCTTGATCAAAAAGGGAGGTACCCTTATTTCCATTCCCTCAGGCAAGAATGAAGCAGTTGAGGAAAAAGCAGACCGAAATGGAATTAAAGGGTTAAAATTCACTGTGCAATCCGATGAAAATAATATGAATGTAATTGCAAGTTATTTGCAACAAGGGATTCTAAAACCCCATATTTCAAAAATAGTTGAATTTGATGCTATGGAGGATGCCCACGTTCAAATAGCGAGCGGTCATACCGTTGGTAAAGTCATTGTTAGGTTATAAAAAATAATATGAACACGATAGAGAAAGCAGGAATACTGGCTATAGCAGCAAAACTGCAAAATGTATTGGACACCTTGAGGGATGCCGGTAATTTATTTTACAAGGCTCACGATATCAATTTTGAGACCAAATGGTTTCCACCTATTTATGTGCTGTCCATAGTCAATCAATTAAGTGTAACAGAATTGGCAAAAGAAATAGGGTTAAGTCATCCCGCAGCGATCGGATTATTAAAAGAAATTGAAAAAAATGGGCTTATTTCTTCCGTGAAGGATAGTCGGGATGAACGAAAGCGCAACCTTATGCTCAGCCCTAAAGGCCGGGAAATGGTGACCGAATTAAAGCCCTATTGGGATAGCATTGCCAGTACCCTATCTGACGTGACTGCCAATCCACATAACCTTTTTATTGCCCTTACAGAAGTTGAGACTAGACTGGATGAAAAGCCCCTTTTGGAAAGGCTCAATGAAAAAGCAGCCCATATTTTAGAGCAGTCCAAAGACAAGGAGTTTGCCATTGAAAGATGCGATAATTCATTTGCTCTAAATTTGGCGAAAGCCATAGAGCGTGAACTATTATCGCATCAGGCAGACGAAGAAATTAACCCAAACGTAAAGGAAGGCAAACCAACCTATTTCCTTGCCAGTGTCAATGGTTTGCCAACAGGATTCATCGCTATACACATTACAGATTATGAAATAAAAATCGATTCTATTGCCGTATTGGAACAGTATAGAAATCAAGGTGTCGCAAGGCGTTTAATTCAACACATCACACAGAACTCTATTCAAAAAAACCTGATTAAAGCTACCTGCAAAATCCATCAAAAAAGCTTTTTTGAGCATTTGGGCTTTTTGCTTAAGAAAGCTGATAATAAACATAACAGGATAACGATGGAACTTAAAATTGTTTAGTGTCAAAAAGAATATTTTTAATATGAAAAGAGAAAAGACGAACGTACAAATAATTCCTTATGAGGATTCCCATAGGGATGCCTTTAGGGATATCAATTACCAGTGGCTTACCCAATATTTTGAAGTCACTGCATATGACAAACCTTTTTTTGAGAACCCTCGAAAAGAAATCCTGGATAAAAGCGGATATATTTTCTTGGCTTCCCTGGAAAATGATATTGTGGGCTCCGTTGCTTTGGAAAGAGTTTCGGACAAAGCATATACACTTGCAAAAATGGGAGTTAAACCAGGATTTCAGGGATTAAAAATTGGGCAGTTATTAATGGATAAAGCCTTGGAAAAAGCTAAAGAACTGAACTTAGAGAGCTTGGTTTTATATACCAATCATCAATTGGTTCAGGCGTTAAATTTGTATAGCAAGTATGGTTTCCAATTTGAGAGACTTGAAAATCCATTGGTTGAGAGAGCGACTATAAAAATGGCGAAAAAATTTAACCAATAATTATTTTTGTTTTTTGCACGTAGCAACTGCTTCTGTAAAATTCTGTTTTCTCTCGGCATCATTTACATAAATTACTTGCCAAGGTGGGGTAATAACAACTGTAGGATTATATAGGTTTTCTTTCGTTGCCTGCCACATTGTTTCAGGAACGGAAATATTGCACAGCTTTAAGTATCCGATAACATCCGGAATAGCACAGTCAAAAAATGTTTATCCATTTTTCTCTGATACATTTTTAAAAATCTGCAAACGATTGCCGAAACACAGCCGTTGCAAATCCTTTTTTGTCAAGCCACGGTAAACGATTTCCATCTGTTTTAAGTTCTTGTTGGATAATACTTCTACCGGTTTCTTCAACGGAATAATATCCCATAATTGAAAGTTATTCTATCACGGAAGTCTTTCTCATTCCGGGACCTCCTGTAATAATGATAACGTTGATTTGTTTTCCATTGTTCTAATAATTATCTCCTCAATATTTTGATGAGGATGGATTCTTTAAATCTTAATATTTTTGTTACTGATGTTGAATGATTTAAAAACCTGTGATTATGTTGACAACAAATGATGTAGCTAAAGTTTATGATACCATCTTGAGTATCCCTGGCATGAATGACACAGTGAAGATTGATTTAAGGATCTCACGTAAAAACGTCCTATTACTAAACCATGTAATTGAGCGTGGATTGGTCGTGAAAGATGATGAGAAAAACGAAGGACTTCTATCCAATATCCCTAATGAAAATCTGGAAGAATTGAAAATTATTGCCGATCAGTACCTTGAAAAAGCCGGACTTATTGAACTTAACGAGAAACTGAATGAGTTAGGAAAAGCGAAGTAATGTATTCAGGCTGGTTATTCGGTTTCCAGCCTTCTTCTTTGTGGTATTCCCAAAACCACAACAGGCTTATCTATAAGCCAATCCCCAGTCTCCAATTTATCAGGGGAAGAAAATTTTGTAAATTAATTTTTCAATATTTAATTTTGGATGAATCAGTTATTGTATGACATTCATACTTTGAGTCTATTTGGTCAAACCCATATTTTGGGGAAACATATGGAATTCCCAGTCCCAGGCCTCGTAGAATAAACATTATGGCTATAATAGCCAGAAATACCGGTACTGCTTTTTTAATATGCTGCCTGACTTTTCCCGAAAGAAAATTCCCTATCCAGATGGCAGTGGTCATGAGTGGGATGGTGCCAAGGCCAAAAACCAG
>NZ_JAVRHK010000032.1:0-15944 GCF_031846585.1 Autumnicola musiva | reverse complement strand
AACCAGTATAGGCTGAACAATTTTGTTATATCCTAAAATACTGGTTTCAATTTGATAGTAGCCTTTGGGAAGCCTAATTTTAAAATAACCTGTTTCATTAGTGATTGTACTACGAGAGCGATCTGAAACATAGATAGCAACATCTTCAATGGGCAGATTATTTTCTGAATTTAATACAAAACCCGAAATTGTATAAAACTTTTTATTTGTTGAATTATCCTCTTTACCAATACTAATTATCTCTTTCCCCGAAGGTCTTGATTTTATAAGTTTAGCATATTCTTCCTTAAACATGGGTGCTTCAGGAGGATTATTATCTTTGCTATCCAGGGAATCCTGGAAAAAATTTTCAGATAAAGTAGGAATTATCTTGGTGTTATTGGTAAGTATAACTTTTTGGCCATCTAGAAAATAATTTAAAGTAGTCTGCTTGAGAAGACTATCTAAAACTACATGAATGGCTTCATTTTTATAGTCTCCCTCGTAGAGTTTAGTTCCTAACCACTTCGTTTCATAGTAGAAAATATAATTAGAATTATCTTCTATTAAAGAAATTACCTGCTGAAGTGATTGGTTTTTAAATTCAATATTTATCTTTTTATTGTTTTGGCCATTAGCCTTTGATAAACCTAAGATTATGAATAGAATAATTGAACTTTTTATGATAAATGTCATATGGGTTTAGAGCGTATAATTCTATTGGTTCCTTTTCAAATATTTTAATAGTCTTACTAAATATAATTTAAAGGTATCATTCTTATTTTGTGCATTAAATTTCGGATAAGATTGTAATATTACGGTATCTTTGTTGAAGAGCTTTTTAACATCTTTAAGGGTGCTAATTTCGGTTAAAATATCATTGGCTTTTATAAAATAGGATTCTTTATAATTAAAAATGTAATAACTAAATTTATTTCCATTCCTCTTTTTAGGTATTTTAGTGTGTTTAACTAAAAACACTACGTTTTCATCTTTATAAGCTTCTTCATAAAAACCTTTTTCTAAAGTTTCATTAGCATTATAAAAAACAAAATGCCTATTTCTAAAATCGAAGTTTTGTACTTTTTCCTGGATTAATTGAACATCAAAAAAATTAAATTTTCCTGTAGACATAATTATAACCTGATCATCTACTAGATCATATTTCATATTAATGTTATAATAATCCTGTCCATCATATTGAATATTTCCTATATGATACTGTGGTATTTCTAAATAGCGAAAATTTTCCTGATTGCTACGATATAAATCTTCAAATTGAACCCCATTATAAATTAATTGGTCACTAATACCTAAAATGGAATCAAAATAAGTAGTATAATTTATTCTCTCAGAATTCTGAGAAAAAGCAATTAAAGGAATAAATATTATGAAGTATAAAGATTTAATAAAAGTTGAATTTATATTTCTAAGTAACAAAAAATAACTAAAAGTACATAATTAATTATGCTTGATATTTTTCAAAAACCTAAGGAAAATTAAAGACTAAGAACATCTGCTGATATCTAGCAAACTGAAAATTAATCAACGTGCACGATTTCCAAAAGTGAATTTGCCAGTCATTGTCCTCTGAGAATATAATTTTGCATACGTATCAAGTTATACTCTGCTAATGTCAAAATGATTTTCCACCTGGAGAACCAATATCTTACATTTTAATAATGTTTTGGGGCTGAAGAAAAAAATTACCATACTTTCATCTCCTTCTAATATCACGTGCAAGACTTACACAAAAATAAAATTACAGAATATCAAACTGCTTCAATACGTTCTATTCTGATTGTGAGTTAATCGTGAGTTCAAAAAACTGGATCTGCGTGAAACCATACTAATACTGGGGTTTCGAGCGTTTTAAAAGCGCTCTGCCACCCCGACGAACCTTATCGAAAAAGGATATAAAAACACTGTTAATCTATTGATTTTCAGTGTTTTTTATTTTTACTGATTCAATTGATATCAAATGAATTCATCCATTTCAGTGAATGATTCGGTGAATATTTTCTTTCCATGAATTTACTATCTTAGAAGAACATTTCGGTTGATTTGACTTTCGTCTTTGTAACTATTGTTTCATTTAAAAGACGCTTGAAATGCAAGATTATACAACCTTTTCCGTTCTTTTCTTTACAAGAAAACTGAACAAAAATTCAAATGATCTATCCATCTACGCCAGGATTACCGTAAATGGTAAATGCTCTGAAATGAGTCTTAAAAGAAAGACTTCAGTGAATGAATGGGATAATTCCAAAGGAAGACTTAAAGGAACTACGTCCAGAATTAAAAAACTAAACAGCTATCTTGACCAGGTGTATTCTCAGCTATTTGATAACCATAAGAAACTTCTGGACAAAGATAACCTCATTACTGCTGTAAAAATAAAAGCTTCCTACCTAGGCTTGGATGAGGATCATAAAACCATTAAGGACATCGTAAAAATTCCGCTGCTCAATCCTGCTAAAGCAATTATAAAAAAATGTAAGGAACAGCGTTTAGAAGAAGCAAAGGAAGTTTTTCCGGTTATTTCCAACCAGAAGACACAAACAAGTACCTGAAAGAAGTCATGGATTCTATTGGCATCAGAAAGAAAAGGACTTTCATTCTTCCGGTACACTTTTGCTACAGTAGTGACTCTTTCCTCACGGAATTGTTTTTTTGGTTAGACAGTTAAAATGCTTCATCTGCCAGTTCTTTATTTACAATCGCTCCTGTAAAATTTCCACTGGATACGGCATTGGCAACCGAGCGCATCATTGTTGCACAATCCCCACAGGCAAAAATCCCCTCGGTTGTAGTTTTATGGAAAGAGTTCGTAGTAATATGTCCTCCCTTTGTAAATTCGCATCCTAATGAAGCAGGAATTGCCGAATGTTGCATAAAAGGAATTGCAGCATAAAGGGCATCCAAAGGTAATTGTCTACCATCACTAAAAATCACATTCTTAAGATGTCCACTTTCGTGATCTATTTCCTGAATTTCAGTTTCTATTATTTTAATTTTATGCTTTTCCAGTTTTTGGATTTGGCTTTCATTAAAATTTGCTTTTCCCGTAGTTAGAATGCTTAGACTTTTGGTAAGATTTATTACTAAGGAAGCCAGGTGCACGGCATTCTCCCCGTTAGCCATTATTCCTGTCTTTTGTCCTTTAAATTCATAACCGTGACAATACGGACAATGAATTACAGAAATCCCCCAGCATTCGGAAAATCCATTAATATTCGGGATAATATCTTTTACTCCGGTTGCAAAAATGAGCTTTCTACATTTATAATCTTCCCCTTCCGGCGTGGTTATTTGAAAACCATTTTCTAATTTTTCTCCCTTTACCGCAGTTGCGTTAACCATCTTTACACTGCTGTATTTTAAAACCTGCGCTTTAGCTTCTGCAATGACGTCACCAGGTTCTCTGCCGTCTTGTGTAATAAAATTGTGAGAATAAGGTGTTTGCCTGTTACAGGGCAATCCATTGTCTATTATTAAAACATTTCGCAATGAGCGGCCCAAAGCCAATGCTGCGGAAAGCCCAGCATAACTTCCTCCAACTATTATAACTTCAAAATAATTACTAGTACTCATATTTGGCTATTTTCGTAATTGTTGCTAATTTAAAAATCAATGAAAAGCAGCATAATTATTCAGATAAAGTGATCTCCCGGGTAACATCATTGTACGCACCATCCACTACATTCCCCTGGACGTCCAGCAACTGCAAACGGATCTTCACTTTTCCTTTTGGCAGTCCATTAATTACATAAGGAACCCATTCGGATAATATAAATTCCGTATCATTTATGGTGGCTTTTACTTTATTTCCATTTTCTGATAATTCAGTATTTAACAGAAAAAAATCCAATAAAAGATTGTTCGTATCCTTACCGCTATATTCTCCTTTGGGACGACTATAGATCAAGGTTGGCTTACTTAAATCTACTTTATCCCCTGCATCTTTTTCTGTGCCTATTTGAAAAGTTTTGGCTACAAAAGAATTCATATTCTTAACAGATTCATGATAAGAACGGCTTAAAAATGCCACAATATTGTGAGTGCCTTCGGAAAAATCTTTCTGAAATTGAGGTTCATAGTGAGCCGCGTACGGATCGTTATCGACAATAAAATGAATATGCTGCCCTTTTTCTGAATTGGCTAATTTTGAGGCTAAAGGACTATCTGTTTGTTTTCCGAGTTCATAATCCTGTACCTCGAAATTAAAATTCAGGGAAGTATCATTCACTTCTGATGTTTCAGGTTCCAATAGTTTAAGGCTTGCTCCTGGATAAGAAGTAGAACCTTCTAATTTCTCCAATGTTATAGAATTCTTTTCCTGGGAACTTTCAGGAACATCTTTTTTAGATTGTGTGCTGTTTTCTTCTGCATTTTTACAGGAAAAAACCGTTACCGATAATAGTAACAGGCTTAATTGGAATACATTTTTTACTTTCATTACAAAACGTTATGGTTGATTATCATTAAATTTCCAAACTGATTTCTTCCCGGAATTGATAATTTCAAATCGGCCAAAATTCAGGCTGGTGGAATCTTCTCTATTCAATTTGCAGTGGATATTTTTAATATAGCTTTTCTCCAGTTCTGGATCCAAGGCCAGCATCAAATCAATATCGTTTAATCTAACTTTAAAGCTTCCTTTATTCTGAATTAACTGTTGGTTCAACAAATGCAGTTCATTAACTATCCTTAAAAAATCTGCTTTAGTACAAATCAGTTCTATAGCTGTAATAGCCTGAAAAAGCTTTTCATCATCATAAACAGGCTCTAAAAATTCGGAACGCTCATATTTCGAGGATTTCTTATTATACAAGGCATTAATAAATCCTGGATTATAGTAGGAATACCAGGTATAGAGCTCGGTAGCTATGCTCCCGGTAGTAAAAAATGGCTGATACCAGATAACATCTTCTCCATTAATATTATAAGTAGTGGTGTCACTTGCCGTTAGAAATTTTCCTGACTTTTTAGAAATGTTGAGTTCCTGGCCAACGTGAAAATCTTTATCATTATCTAGTAAAAAGCCAATCCCATTCCTGCCTACAGGCTCTCCAAAACTATTATCAGGTCCCAGGATTTCAATATAATGCTCTTCCCCTCTTATGTAAAATGAAGAAGTGTGGCTTTCTACCATATCAAAATCTGGCAAACCATTATCTATGCTGGCGTAGGAGTCCTGAAGAAATTTGCTCCTTTTTAAATTAGAGTAAGTTGAACTATCTAAAGTTATATAAAAATGATCCAAAACTACCGGGGTGCTATTATTGTTAAGGGCAGCATCAATCTCATCGTAAGCTATCTCATATTCTGTTTTCTCCTCTGTTTTTTGATTACAACCCATTAGTAAGAAAGCTAGTACGCAACTAATCATGTTTTTTATTGAAAATAAACCGTGATTCTTTAGAAAGTCGGAAGCATGCAAGAAAACCCTCATATATGTAATATTATACTGAACAGTTGGAAGAATTTTTTACACCTCTGAATGCTTTAGCTTATTCTTGTAGTGCATGTGCTTTAAGTTTATTAAATGCCCTATAATTAATCCAAAAGAACCAATTTTGGTAAATTCTATATGGTAAGAAGTAAGGATGGAAATAACGGTACCCGCCAATACAATACCTATCGATACCCATAACATCAAAAGAATGCTCTTAGGTTGCTCTTTCCGGCTAATTTTATAAACTATTCCAAATCCTAATAAAGCAAGAAACAGGTCTATATAGTGATCATGGCCAGAGCCCAAAGGTATAAAGGTTAAAAAAGGAAGAACAGTACAATGTATTGCACATAAAGCTGCGCCCAATATTCCTGCAAGATCTAAAAGTTTCTTCTTTAATTTCATCTTCTTTGTTTTCAACAAATATAGATAAATTATTAAAGCAACTTTGTTGCTTTAAAGAAATCTTTTTATTCTTATTCGCCATCTTAAACTTATTAAAGAATGGCTTCAATAGTAACTTAGGAGTTATTGCACTTTTTACAAGTTCCTATAATAAGAAATTGAGTTTCCTCTATATGGTATCCATCCAGGTTTGGAACCTGTACTTTTTCGGGGAGGCATTCTACTTCCCCGCAATTATTGCATTGAAAATGCAAATGATTATGGAAAACGCCTTTATGCCCTTCTTTGCAATTTTCACAAAACGCATAGTATGCTTTGCCATCCTGCCCGGTTATAAAATGCACATTACCAGATGCAACAAACCTTTCCAACATTCTATAAACGGTGGTTTTATTGATCTTGCCCGTAATCCCTGCCCTAATTTCATCTGCAGTTAGTGCTGTATTGGAATCTTTGAGATATTGAAGCACCGCCTTTTGATGTTGCGTATTACGTGTATTTCTAATTGTTTCCATAAAATTGAGTAATCTTCATCTCTATAAAAATTAGACTTTCTATCTAACAAATTTACAAATTAGATTTTAGAATACTTATTTGACCTCCTCCCGATAAACTGGGCCTTTTAAAAGTAGAGTATTCTGAGCAAATAATTATTTAACTTTAACTAGATTATTTGCTTATGAAACGATCAAAATTTACAGAGTCGCAAATTGTTTTTGCCATCAAACAGGTAGAGACCGGCACGCGTTTATCGGAAGTATGTCGCAAGATGGGTATCAGCGAAGCCGAATTTTACAGCTGGAAGAAGAAATATGGAGGATTAGGGGTTTCTGAATTGCGCAGGCTTAAGAGTTTAGAGGAGGAAAATTCTCAATTAAAAAAGCTTGTGGCTGATTTAAGTCTGGATAAACAGATGCTCCAGGATGTATTGAAAAAAAGTTTTAAGACCAGCTAAACGGCGGGAGTTGATCGGTAATATTCGAATGGAGTATGATATATCCATTAATCGCTGTTGTCACTTAGTGCTGCTCTCCAAGGGTGTTTTCTATTACAAAAGTATTGGACGTGGTGACGAATTGCTTCGTATGCGAATGAGGGAGATCGACGCGACACGGGTTCGTTACGGTTTCTGGAGGATCTATATCCTCTTGCGCCGTGAAGGCTTTCTGGATAACCATAAAAGGGTGTATAGGGTCTATTGTGAAGAAGGGCTCAATCTAGGGGCAAAACGTCCAAAAAGGCATCGTTCCGCAGCCAATAGAAAACCTACTGAAGGCAATGCCTCTAGTTTACACGAATGCTGGAACATGGATTTTGTTTGTGATCAGCTGTATGATGGGTCCCGGTTTAGGGCCTTAACTATAGTGGATAATTATAGTCGGAAATGTCTTGCGATCTACGCTGGAAAATCATTAAAAGGAAGTGATGTGGTACAAGTAATGGAAAGTGTTACCTTTGAGAATAAACAAAATCCAAAAAGAATAAAGGTAGATAACGGAAGTGAGTTTATTAGTAAAGTATTGGATAAATGGGCTTACGAAGGCAAAATTGAACTGGACTTCTCAAGACCTGGAAAACCTACTGATAATCCTTTCATTGAAAGCTTTAACGGGTCTTTCAGGGATGAATGTCTCAATGTAAATTGGTTCTTTTCCATAGAAGATGCCCAAGAGAAATTTGACCATTGGAGAGAAGACTATAATAGTTTTAGACCACATAGTTCATTGGAGGATATGTCTCCCAATGAGTACATCGAAAAGAAAGAAAATAGCTCAGATTTTCTACTTTTAACCAGTTCGTAAATCGGGAGGAGGTCAAAGAAACCTCCACCAATTATATTACAGGTTAGAAATAAAGCGTTTAATGGCGCATGGATTGCAGCACTTAACATTGCCGCGTTCTGGAGGTCACCAAAGACAGGGAAAGCGTGGAGACCTTGCCCAAAAGTTCGAGATCCATCCACAACAGATCGGCAACGGCCGCGGTTAATACAAGTTGCGAATGAGAACTTGAATTTGTCAGTTAAGCCAGAAATTTATTAAGTTCTAAAAATATTAAATTTTACTGATTCCGTTGAGTTAATTTAACCTTCTAATGCAGAATCTTTATATCATCAAAATAATAGTAATAAGAAATTCAAAAACTTCAGCGCACTCTTGTTGGTAACTGGAAGCGCGAATTCCTTAAAAGTGCCCAGAACGTATTTCGGTAAGTGAAAAGAAAAGTCTAAAGACCCAGGCTGAGGAAAAAGAAGAAAAGAAGATGCCGTTTAGCCCTATCTGTTCAGGGGACTGATGGAAAAAGAAGAGCTATTGACAATATATTATAGGTCGGTTCTGGAGAACTATTAAATATGATAATATCTATCTGCTAAGCCTGAAACCCCAACAGATCGATCTATATCAAAGCTGTAAAGAATTTATTGAATACTATATAAATTTAGAAGGCATCATTCCTCAAGAGAAGATCTGCCACCAAGGGTAGCTTATAAACAAGCAGCATGAATATCTTCAAAAAAATTACATTTGAACAATAAAATGTCCAAAGCAACTAGACCATCTCAATAGCTAAACACTTCAGATTAATTAACTAATTATTGTTTCTGAATTATATCTTCAAATACGCTGATATCAGTTAATTAACATTCCACAATTCTGGTAGTTTTAGTACTAAATTATCCATGTAATAGAGCATTGCTTAAAGCACAATCAAGCATGGATAAGAAGCCATCTTTTATAACTTTTTCAAAAAAATACAATAGATGCAAAGTTTCGGAATAAAACTATTGAATTTTCCTTTCAGATTTTTACGTTTATCTTAGGGAGAAATTAAAATTTCCAATGAATATAACAGATATAAATGGTACAGTGAAATTAGCCAATGCGGTAGAAATACCATATTTGGGACTGGGAGTGTATAAGGCTCAGGAAGGAAGACAAGTGGAAAATGCTGTAGAAACTGCCCTGCAGATAGGGTATAGGCATATTGATACCGCCAGTATGTACGGAAATGAAATGGGAGTGGGAAAAGCAATTAAAAATTCGGGGATACCAAGAGAAGAAGTTTTTTTGACAACTAAAGTTTGGAATGATGACCAGGGTTATGAATCCACTCTTAGTGCCTTTGAGGTTTCCCTGAAAAATTTGAATATAAATTATATAGATCTTTATCTTATACACTGGCCTGTTCCGCATAAATATATAGAAGCCTGGAAAGCAATGGAGAAACTATATAAAGAAGGAAAAATTAAAGCTATAGGAGTTTGCAATTGTATGCCCCATCATATAGAAGCTCTTAAAGAAAATTGTGAAATTGTTCCCATGGTCCTGCAGAATGAATTTCACCCGAGACTTGTTCAACAGGAGTTGCTTAGTTACTGCCATAATAATAAAATTCAATATGAAGCATGGTCACCATTAATGAGAGGAAGAATTCTTGAAAATGAGCAATTAAAAAAAATTGCGCAAAATTATGACAAAACTGTAGCACAGGTAATTGTGAGGTGGGATTTACAAAAAGGAGTGGTAACAATTCCTAAAAGTGTACATGGAGAACGAATAAAAGAAAATGGTGATGTTTTTGATTTTGAACTTTCTTCCAAAGAAATACAATTAATTGATAATCTGGACAAAGAAGAAAGAACCGGTGCCCATCCCGATAACTTCATGGAACACTTTGGCAATTAAATTAAAACAAAAGCTAAATTCTCTTTGGAAAATTATAAATAAGCTGTTTAATTTGCACTTCCAAAATTGGGGTGTGGCCCTTCGACAAGCTCAGGATAAACTGCACCACCATGTGCGATTGGAGTAACGAGAAACCATTTTATAGTAAATATTCTTATTTGCTAATTTAATTTCGGGATGTGGCGCAGTCTGGTAGCGTATACGTCTGGGGGGCGTAGGGTCGCAGGTTCAAATCCTGTCATCCCGACTGAAAATTTATCAGATCAATTAAAAAACCTTGATAATACTTAAATTATCAAGGTTTTACTTTTAGTAACCTACAGGAAATTTACTTAATAAAGTAGAATAAATAAAATTATTATTCCAAAGCAACTATTGACCTCTCCTTAATCCCGACGAAACCTTTCCTGGTTTTAAATTTTCTTCCATACCACAATAAGAATCCGGTTATTAGTAAAGATGCACAAAACAAACTAATAAAAAAGCTAAAATTTTACCGGGTAAACCACCAATCGCACCTACATGAATATCCTAATTCATACGAAGAATTTTATCTGAGACTCCCGCTTCTTCATATAGTCCATAAATACTTGTCGTTTTGATTTCAGAAAGATCATTTTGATCATAAAACCGGTAATCCGAATCATATTAGAGTCCATCACTGTTGCTTACTTCAACATAAAAACTATGGATATTATCATTCTGATAATGAATCCCGTAATTATCTGCAGCAGGAAATTTTTGTTTCAGCATAGGTATAATTTTTCTGATTGATTCCTGCCCATTTTTAAAATTAACTGCTTCCTTTTTATTTTCAGGAATTACAAAAGCGACATCCTTTTCTCCTCCAATAGATTTATAGTAAGATTCCCGAAAGCTATCAAAGGCCATAACAAGACCTGTAAAAATGAAAACTATTGTATTAAATCCTAATAAGATATAATTAGCTGCATGTAACGACTTCTTAACTTAAGTCTTCATGTAAAGAAATGGTTAAATAATAGTAAAACATTTTTATTTAATAGTAATACTATTACTTTTACATGAAATACTTAGCAATGGATGATCTATTGAAGAATTTACAGATTTCGGTAAGTAGTAATCTTTACCTAAAGGACCCTGAATCCAGTGAACTTGGAAGAAAAATAATTGGAATGGGAATTATTCTGATTGATAAAGTAGGTTTCGAAAAGTTTACTTTTAAAAAGCTCGGAGAAAAAATTCAGTCAAATGAAAGTTCTGTTTATCGATATTTTGAAAATAAGCACAGTTTTCTGGTTTACATTACAAACTGGTTTTGGGGATGGAAGGGATATCAACTGGCTCTTTCTACCTATGGAATAGATAATGTGGAAAAAAAGCTTTTAAAGGCAGTAGAAGTTATAGCTCACCCGGTGGAGGAAGATATGCGCTTTAAACACATTAATGAAGTGGCTTTAAACAACATAATTATCAATGAATCTTCTAAATCATACCTAACTAAGAAAGTAGATGAAGAAAATGAACATGGCCATTTCATCCTTTATAAAAATCTGGTGAACAGGATAAGCAAAATGATTAGTGAAGTAGATCCGGATTATCAATATCCTTTTAGTCTTGCCACAACTATAATAGATGGTTCATTACATCAACATTTTCTCAGTAAACATTTCTCCAGCATTTCAGATTGTACTCATGAAATTACTCCATCAATTTATTTTAAAAATATGGTATCAAGCCTTTTAAACACAAAAAATGGAAAATAAACTTACACCCTTTCAACGATTTGTAGGGCTCTTGAAGTTAGAAAGAAAGGATTTTCTTCAAATTATATATTACGCCATATTCGCCGGCCTGGTGAGTCTTTCTGTCCCCTTAGGTATTCAGGCTATTGTAAACCTAATGCAGGGAGCCAGGATTTCCACCTCCTGGATCGTTTTGGTTATTGTTGTGACCATTGGAGTAGGCTTTGTTGGTGTACTACAGTTAATGCAGATAAGGATTTTAGAAAATGTTCAGCAAAAAATATTTACAAGGGCTTCTTTTGAATTTATCTATCGTTTTCCAAAGATAAAAATGGACCAGCTCAAAAATTTCTATCCCCCCGAACTTGCGAATAGATTCTTTGATGTGTTAATCATCCAAAAAGGACTTTCCAAAGTATTTATTGATTTTCCCGCAGCACTCACACAGGTCGTTTTTGGATTGATTCTACTTTCATTATACCACCCATTCTTTATTATATATGGTATTTTATTGGTACTGTTAATTTATATAGGTTTTAAAATTACCGGTAAAAAAGGTCTTGATGCCAGTATATCCGAATCAAAATATAAATACCGCATTGCACACTGGATCCAGGAAGTAGCCAGAACATTGGTTAGTTTTAAAATATCTGGACGTACCAATTTGGCAATTTCCAGGAACGACAGGATGTTGAGTGAATATCTTGATGCCCGGGAAGGACATTTCCAGGTATTACGTATACAATTTGTACAGCTTATTATTTTCAAGGTACTGGTCACTGGTGGGTTGCTGGCCATTGGCGGAATGCTTGTATTGAATCAGCAAATGAACATCGGTCAGTTTGTTGCTGCGGAAATTATTATACTTCTAATCATAGGTTCAGTGGAAAAAATTATTCTGGGACTGGAATCTTTTTATGATATTCTTACCTCCCTTGAGAAAATGGGGCAGGTGGTTGATAAGGAATTAGAAGATCAAACCGGAGAAGAACCCTTCCAGGTGGGGGTACCACTTACTGTTGAACTCGATAATGTAAATTATAGAGGCTTCAACAACGAAAAAATTTTGAAGAATGTTAATCTCACAGTAAATCCTAATGATAAAATACTTTTAAAAGGAATTAACGGAGCCGGAAAATCAACTTTACTAAAATTGGTAGCCGGACTCATTCAACCAGCCAGCGGTGATGTTTATGTTAACGATATTTCCCTCAAAAACATCAAATTAAGTCATTACCGTGCACTTCTTGGTCATTCTATTACAGAAGAGTCTCCTTTTGAAGGTACTTTGCTTGAAAATATCACATTGGGTGATAAAAATATCTCAAAGCAGGTAATACAATGGGCTTTGGAGAATACAGGATTACTTGGTTTTGTTAAGCAACAGCCAAAAGGTTTAAATACTATGATTTATCCTGAAGGAATTCAGGTGCCTTATTCTATATCCAGAAAAATAATATTGGCCCGTAGTATAGTAAAGCGGCCATCGCTTTTAATCCTGAATGACCCACTTGATCAACTTGATCCTGATGAAAAAGATAAAATTTTAAAATTTCTTTTTAGTAAGGAGCATAATTGGTCAATTATTGTAGCAAGCAATGATGAAAAATGGGAAAAGTATTGCAACAGAATAATTAGAATCGAAAAAGGAAAAATAATATAACACGCCTTAAAAATGTTGAATATAACTAATAATAAACTGCACGAAAAAGTAGATCTTTTGCAGTATGAGGCCGGAAAAAAGGTGTTCAATGAACGTAACCAGAAATATTTTAACCGATTTCTGATCGCCTTCGGAATAATACTAATATTAATATTATTTCTACCCTGGACGCAAACTGTGGCGGGAACAGGATATGTAACCACCCTAACACCAGATCAACGCCCTCAAACCATTCAATCTCCCATTCCCGGAAGAATTGAAAAATGGTATATTAACGAAGGGGATTATGTAGAAAAAGGAGATACGATCCTGCACATTTCTGAAGTTAAAAATGAATATTTCGATCCAAAACTTGTAGACCGCACCGGAGATCAGATTAAAGTAAAGGAAAGTTCCCAGGATTCTTACAAGAATAAAATTCAGTTCTTAACGAATCAGATTGATGCCCTGCAACAGGAAAAAAGCTTAAAGATTGACC
Source organism: Autumnicola musiva (assembly GCF_031846585.1). Lineage (NCBI taxonomy): Bacteria > Pseudomonadati > Bacteroidota > Flavobacteriia > Flavobacteriales > Flavobacteriaceae > Autumnicola > Autumnicola musiva. The sequence continues at coordinate 2,551 of NZ_JAVRHK010000032.1, read as the reverse complement.
AGGCACAGAATAAATTAGAACAAAGTAAATTGAAGTTCCGCAGTGATAGTATAGATCTTGAAGCTGCCAAAACTAATCTTGAAATAGCCGAGAGACAATTTGAACGCGCGAGAACTCTTAATGAAGAAGGCCTAAAGTCTACTACAGACCTTGAAAATTTCCGATTAAAACTACAGGAAACCCAGGCCAAAAGAGTAGCACAGGAGAATAAAGTACTTGCATCTAAGAACGAAATTATAAATTCCCGTATAGAATTAAACCGGATTGAAGCAGAATACAATGAAAAGGTTTCAAAAACCCAGAGCGATCGGTCTTCTGCGGAAAGTGCTTTGTATCAAACCCAGGCCGATATTAGTAAACTAGAAACGTCTTATGCCAATTACGACACTCGTAGAGGCTTATATTATATTAAGGCACCACAATCGGGATATATTAATAAAGCTATTAAAGCCGGAATAGGCGAAAGTTTTAAAGAAGGAGAACCACTTGTAGGTATTATGCCTTCAAATTATGACATTGCCGTAGAAACTTATGTTGCAGCCATAGACATGCCATTGCTTCATATAGGAGAGGAAGTTAGGGTGCAATTCGATGGCTGGCCTGCAATTGTCTTTAGCGGGTGGCCCAATAGTTCCTATGGAACATACGGAGCAAATATTGTTGCTATAGAAAATTTTATTAGTGCTAACGGCAAATATCGGGTATTACTGGCACCCAATGAGGAAGATTACCAATGGCCGGAAGATATACGAATTGGTGCCGGGGCTTCAACTTTAGCATTATTGGAGGAAGTACCCATTTGGTATGAAATATGGCGACAATTAAATGGTTTTCCTCCAAATTATTATACTCCTGAAAGTGCGACAAAAACCAAAGAATCCAAATAATGAAAAAACTGTTTTTTGTTATATGTATATTGGCAGTTCAAATTTCCTTATGCCAGGAAAATAATATCTCAAAACTTGAATTTTCAGAGTATTTAGCTATAGTAAAGAAATACCATCCATTGGTAAAGCAAGCCGGACTGGTTGTTGATGAAGCTAATTTCAAATTATTGAAGGCAAGGGGTGCTTTTGACCCAAAAATTGAAGCGGAACTTTCTGAAAAAAAATTTAAATCTACAGACTACTATAACTTATTTAATTCTGCATTCAAAATTCCAACATATTATGGCCTGGAATTAAATGCAAAATACGAAGAGAATTCCGGAGAGTATTTAAATCCTCAAAATAAAGTTCCTGACGGCGGACTCTACTCGGCAGGTATATCATTAGATATTACCAATGGCTTGTTTATGAGTGAACGCATGGCGGCCCTTCGGAAAGCAAAAATTTACCGTAATCAGTCACAGTTAAAGCAAAGTCTTCTAACTGCAGAAATATTATATGATGCTTCAACAGCCTATTTTAACTGGTACGCAGCCTATGAAGAGCTTTTACTTTATCAAAATTTTCTTAGGAATGCAGAATTTAGGCTGCGCTCTGTTAAAACTCAATTTAGGGCCGGAGATAAACCTGCAGTAGATACACTGGAGGCTAATATTACTATGGAAAACCGGGAAATTCAGTTACAACAAGCTGAGCTGGATTATTACAAAGCTTCTTTAAAATTATCTAACTATTTATGGATTGAAAATAATATTCCTTTAGAAATAACTTCTGAAGTCATCCCAAATAAAGCCTTGTTTGAAGAAGTTAATGAAATGTGGCTGGAAAATGAAATTACTGCCACTAATAATATTGAAGAAAATCCAAAGCTGATTATATTGCAGTATAATATTGAAATGATGGAAGTTGAGAGGAGATTAAGAGCTAATAAACTTTTGCCTAACCTGGATTTAAGCTATAATTTTCTTACCAGTGAGCCTGAAGAATGGCAAAGACTTAATACCAATAATTATAAATTTGGATTTAACTTAAGCCTACCCTTGTTTCTGAGAAAAGAACGTGGAGATCTACAATTAGCTAAAATAGAATTAGAAAATTCAAAATATGAACTTATTAATGCTAATCAGGAAATAGCGAATAAATTAGAGTCCCTTCAAAATGAGATAATTTCATTTAGGAACCAACGTTTAAAAATGGATAATCTGGTCTCAGATTATAGAAGTCTGGTATCCGCTGAACAGCGAAAATTCGAACTCGGAGATAGTTCTTTATTCCTGGTAAACAACAGGGAAAATTCATTTATTTCTGCTAAATTAAAAGAAATTGAAATCATCTTAAAATACTTAAAAAGCCAGGCAGAATTGTTGAAGATAACTACTAACTTTTAAAAGTTTGTATCATTGGTTACTATATAAATCAACTTCCGGCAATCAATGAGGAGATGTCCAGTACAGCAGGATATAATTAAAGTAAGTTGTTAGGGAATGTTTATACTCTAAACCAGGTCTCAAACTTGCTCCAGCTTTAGAAAAATTTATTACTAAAAATTACTGTATATTCCTGTGAAAAAGAGAAGAAGAAAAAGTACAAACCGTCGCCAAATGAATAAAACTTAACTATGGATCATTGTGAACTTCAAAAGAGAATTACGAATGTGCAGAATC
>NZ_JAVRHK010000031.1:0-17355 GCF_031846585.1 Autumnicola musiva | reverse complement strand
AGAATAGCGCAGTTTCTGAACGCTTTTTTCAACCGTAATACCCTCTATCATCAGTACCAATTGCGGCCAGGTAAAACTGGTCTGATCTTCTTTAATTACAGGCGGAGTGAAGCTTCCGCGCTCCAGGCGTTTGTAGTATAAAACAAAGCCGCCCCGCTCCCAGTGAAGCAGCTTGAGATGGGTGCGATTCCGGTTAAGAAAAACGAACACATCACCGCTGGTAGGCTCCCGGTTGAGTTCATTTTTCACCAATCCGCTCAGGCCATTAAATGATTTTCTCATATCACAAGACTTACGATAAAAGTGATAATTATGGGAGGAACCTAAGGAGAACATTAATACAGCTTAACTAACCGGGCAATAAGTCCAAGGTCCGCTGCATTCATTTGGAGTTTGACCCCGTTGGGATAAATAAGTTCCAGCTCACCCGATGACGAGTTTGATCCCTTGGTTACTTCTACAAATCCCCCGGGCTGATCTTCATCTTTCTTTTTGCGCATCCAGTAACAAAAGGTGGAAGGACTGATCCCTTTTTCTTTACTAAAGGCTTTTGCCGAAAGTCCGCTATTAAGATATTCATTAACCAAATTGTACATTTCTTCCTGTTTGCTCATCATAAATATTATTTTAGAGCAAAGCTATCGGTAGAAAGTCAGCTAATCAAGATGCAGTTGGTGGGGTGGATACCCTCTTTTAGGATTACCAAATATGAGGCTATCTACAAACTCTTCAAGTTTTTCTTTTACATCGGGTAAAATTTTAGATAATCTGACGTACAAATAAGGCTCGTATAATAAACACATTGATAGTAACTCTATCTCTTTCATACGATCCTCTGCATTTTTATCGCTTTCGTACTTTGAAATAAATTTATTAAACCAGTTAAAACTCTCTTTGTAAAACCTATGACCTATAATTTTTCCGATTTCATTTCTAACAAGTATCAATTCTTTTTTGGGAATTACTCCTTCTTTACTCTTGGGTATATACTTATAATCATTATTATAAGACTCTTGGGGCACTATCTCATTTAAAATGCTAATACCTATATTTTTGATACTTAAGGGTAAGTTTTTTACATCTACTAAATGTTTAATCCAATTAATTTCAACATTATTAGGAGAGTCTTGTAATTTAGGATATGACACATGCCAGTGAGAACCAAAGAATATATTTACCGGAACATTCACTTTTCCAACACCTTCACCTGAATTTGACTTAATACTAGAAATTTTGGAGAAGAATTCTAATTTATGATCATTGATTTTTCCAATTACACTTAAAATATTGATCTCTCGGGGATTATAAATGGCTATTTCATTAATCATTTGAATAATTGAATCACCAGAATTTGAACCATCTTCTAGAATGATAATATTCTTACCATTAATTTTTACTGATAACTCATTCGTGGTATGAGGAAAAACAAAACCTTCCTCAAAACTAAATTTATCCAATTCAAAAAAATCTATTTCATGATTTCTGAAAATCTTAGACTTTATCAAATTGTAATCGATAAAATTAATATCAGAATTCTTTGGATAGAAAAAAACCGTGTGAGGTTGAATTAATTTTGTTTTATGAAACAAAACTTCTAAAAAAGACATTGAGTCCTTTTTTAATTTCTCATTTTGCGCCTGAAAAATTTTATCTAGATTAAAAAAATAAGGGTGAAGAGATTTATTGAATATCTTAAAATTCATCGAAATATCTCCTTCATCTAAAAATTCAATAAACTCTTCACTTTTAAATAAAATATTTGTGTAAAATGAGTTGTCCCTTGTTAATTCAATAGGAATATTTGTGTAAGGATTAACACGAATAATATTTTCGAGATCGTCTTTTTCATTAAGTTCATCTCTTTTTATCTTTTCAACTGGCAACTGATATAAGCTTACCACATCTAGATTTTCGACCTTTTTTATAGAAGTATCTATTAGAGCTCCAACACCCAAAAGTTTACAGGAGTTTCGCTCTAAAGATTTTCTAATACGTTTTGTTAAACCTCCACTTGAAAACACATCAGTAAAAAGAACAAAGTCTTTTTTGGTATTATCACTATATTTAATTAGCTCTAAATCAATATTATGATAGTTCTCTACAAAAATACACTGCTGTTCTTTCACAAAACCGTTATCTAATAATGATTTTAGAATTTTATGACTTGAGGAGGTTACTGTAACAAAGTAATTGGATTCTACATTTTTTATTAATTTATTCTTAAGTAAATCCAATAATAACTTGGATACCAAATTACAAGCAGGAATATCATTTAAAAGATTTATTAGTTGAATAAATTCTCGTTGGTAATAATTCCCATTACAAAAAAACAATCTGTCTTTTTTTATGCAGTTGAACCTCTTTATTAATTCACTTACAATACCATTTTCTACTGTCTTAACTTTGTCATAGTAGATTTCTATTAATTCATTCTTTGGTATTTGAGATTTCAAATTGCCATAATCATCGACATGAAATAAATTCCCATAAAGATTATTCGGATCATTGAAATCTGTTATAGGCTTTGTTAGATCTTCATTGTATATATAATCAGATAATTGATTAATATCATCTTCATTATATATACCAAGCCAGTCAATATGAATAGCTGAATTAGTACTATCAATATACATAAGAGGCAATGGATGTATTTTGAAATTTTTTGTCGTTATATTAAGATCTAATATTTCATTTTTAACAGATGTAACTAACTCCTTAAGCGGCGGATGTACAACTATGATACTATTAGCAGTATTAATATTATAATCGGAAAGTAAAAAATATAAGGTCTTCTTAATTAACCTCTCATCATTACATCCTAAGAAGCTAAAGTAAGTAATAAAGTTTTTTTCATTTTCAGATTTCAACTTTAGCCTTAAAAAAGTAACTAAGTCATTATAAATCGTTTCTTTGGAATAACTTGAAAATTTTTCAAAATCTATCAAATAAACATACCGCTCATCTGTCTTGAATTTTTCATTAAAGGATCGTATTGGCTTTATTACAGAAGAATCATACTTTTCTTCATCTTTAACTTCAGGTATATATATGGTTAAAAAGGTACCTGGAAAAAAAGAAATTTCTTCGTCATTCGACTTTACTAGCGCATCTTGATATTCCGCATTAGATGAGAAGTTATAAATGATTCTGCCTTTATTACTTCTAACGATAATTAATCCTTTATATCTTTTGACAATAGTTAATAAATCAAAAAGACCTCTGGGTATAAAAAGTTTGTCATCTTCTAAATTTGATTTTATTGGATGTCTTGAAGAATCATATTTAAAAGCGAATTCAAGAATTTCATTATCACTTACCTCTTCACTATTAAATTGATTAATATTTCTATCAATATATTCCTTTTTTAGACTACCTACTATTCCCTGACCAAAATCAATAAAAGAATATTGTATTATGGCTCTATTTAAAAACTTTTCATTTCTTTTAAAAAAATCTATATATTCGGGAAGCTCTTCTTGGAAAATGTTTCTTTCAATAACTCTTGGATTTTCTTTATGTAACTTTTCTCTAAGTGCCATACTCATAAACCCAAATGAAGAATTTTCACCAAAAAATGATCTTGAATGATGATCTAAAAAATTCTCGTATAATTCTTTTGTAATTATCGTACTAAGTGTATTATTTACAAAAGGGTGTAAACAATTAGTCTCATATAACTTTCTCTCAATAACTTGATTTAAATTAAAAATTGGATCAAGTTCTTTAATTACTAAATCATCCTTATAATTTTCAATGTCATTCAAAATTTGAAATGGTGTAATTCCATATCTGTCATAAAGTGCTTTTGTGTTGTCGGTGTTGATTCTATAGGTAGTTTTTAAAAATTCTTTAATAGATTTAATTCTATTATTATTTAAATCAAAATATGCTGAATAATCCTTTTCTTCTACAATTGACCAAATCTCCCAGATTTCCCACAATTGTAGAATTTGAATTAAGGTTCTTTTGGATACTTGGCTAATTTCTTGGCCTGGTTGCAGAAAAACAACATTAAAGGAGATATTCTCCTTATAAAAGGATTTTAAAACAGAACTTAATAAAAGCAGTCCCTGGTTTGATATCCACTCAGTGTGAGTAACATCAAAAGAATAATGTAATCTTTGATTTGCATTATACGTAGAGTAGATTTGGCGGACAAAATTATCAATATGTTTTTCACTAAATTTTCTCTCAAGTTTAATATGTACTATATCTTCTGGCATAAATATTTTCTGCAATAAAATTATCTGGTCATTCTTAATTCTCTTCCATGATATATTGAAAGTTTATTTTATGTTGAAATTCTGAGTCAAGTAAATTAGAGGCTAGTTTACGTTAAAGTTTTAAATGCAAAAAGTGTTGATTACCAATTTAATTTTTTTGGTCATCAACACTTACCATTTGAAACCGTAATTGATATTATTTTTGATTCAGTAATTTCTCTAAATATGATACCTTATCTTTCTCCGCCTGTACCAATCGCTCATAAAGCTCAACAATTTTTTCTACAGGATCTATCGTACAGAAGTAGTTGTTATTATTGGCACTATTATCTTTAAAAGTATTATTAATAATATTAAAAACTGCCTCTTCACTAAAATGACGAATGGCCTCCGGAGCAACTTTCAATACTTCAGAAACTTTTTGAAGAGTTTCATCTTCAACGCTTTCGCTTTTTTCCATATGGGACACACTTTGTTGGCTGATGCCTAATTCTTCGGCAAGGGTTTCCTGTTTCATGCCTCGCAGTTCACGGATGCGGGCAATTTTGCGGCCGATGTGGTTTGATTTGGTGGTTGTTGTCATAGCTCAAATATAACGATTTCTTCTTCTAAAATTTTACGGATAACCCTCGGGTAAAATACAATCCCTTGCGGGTATTATACAGGGCGCTTTGGTAGGGTACGGCCTTGTCTCTTTCTACCTTCAACAGGAATAAAAATATCAGCATCATGAAAGCATTAACAAATATAGGAATTTATCCTACTGAAAATGTACAGGTTCAGAAGACTATTCAACAAGTTTTTAACCAGGTACTGCAAATGAAGTTGAACCAAAAACTTAAGATATGAAACAAAATCTCAATCTTCCGCCGCTCTTTCCATTTAAAATGGAACTCCAGGAACTCATTCAGCAACTGCCAGATGTCTTTGCACCCGATGCAATATACCTTTGCACAGTTCGAAAAGAACCACCTTCATTCTATGCCTTGCATTTAATTAGAAGTTCTGCAAATGAATTTTCCACGGAGGTGTTGAACCGACTGAAACAATTAGTTGAAAAATTTCCGCAGTTCTCTATTCAGTGGAGTACGGCCGGCCAGGTAAGAAAACATTTAATGGCCGGGGAGCTCTATCATATTAGCCAATGCTTTTATGCTGAGCTTATTTATTTAAGCGAAAGTTCAAAAGATCCTCTGGCTAAATCTACAATAAAGGGCAGCACGCTGCTTAAAAAAGCGAAAGAAAAAACAACGCATGATTATAATGAGGTAGTTGAACTTTTCAGTACTACTTATGATCTATTTCAAAAGGAAAAATACGACAAAGCAACTCTTAAAGTCATAGATATTTTCCTTGAGTTATTTAATTATACCGAAACCTTATATAAAGGAGAAGCCATTAATGTCAATTCCCTTTCGGAGCACGTAAAATATTTAGCTGCCTTAGATCCTGAGTTTCAAAAGCTATTTGATCCCGGCAACGATAGATTAACGGAAATACTACTTTTTCTGGATGATATCTATTTGGCGGGACTTGATCCTAAAGAGCATAAAATTTACCGTAGTAAGTGCCACGAGATTTTTGTTTTGGGAGAAGTTGTATTTCAAATGGTATACGATATCACTGAAGGAATACTTTCCGATTGTTACAACCTGGAACTACAGCGTAATCCGGTGATAAAACCAATTATATCTGGAGAAAATCTGCATCTTCCTTTTGACGTGGCACTTCAGGAAGTCGTGGATTTTTTACGTTTAAAATTTAAAGTACATTCCATTTTCTTAATCAGTAAAGAGCAACAGAGCATTTTTAAAAATCGATATTTCCAAACAAAGGAATTTCAGCATCATACCTTTTGCTCTACGGTTTTGCTGGTCACTAAAAAACCTGTATCATTAAATCCCGCTGAGCTTATGGACCTGGTGTTTAACCATACCAAAAAGCGAATAAAAGTTTATTTTATTTTTGAAACCCTTCCTAAGATTCTGGTTAAACTGGATTACGGGAATAATTTCCTGGATCACGTATTAAATAAGCGAAATACTATTTTTCAGGCTGATGAACAGCTTTCCAAATTTCTGGATGGAAAGCCATCTTATTATCCGCAAAGCTGGCAAAAGATAAATAAAAGATGGAAAGCAAGGATCTCCCGCGCAAACTACATTCTTGGTTTAGCTGATGTTATTGATTTTAAGGAAGATCTTCTTGCTAATTTAGTGCTTATACAGAATGCGCTTGTACAAACCTGTATTGGAATGTTATGCGTATTTTGGGAATACCAGCCTTCTTATACTTCATTGCCTTACCTAATCCATTTATGTAGTAATTTTTGTGATTTCCCAGAAGAGATTCTTTTAAACACTTCTTTTGAATCTCAGCGCATTTATTATTTGATCACTCATGCTCAGCAGCATATTAATTATACTTGTCCGCTTAAAGTAACCGAAAAAGACACAGAGAAAGCATATCATCTTTGTACCCGATTTATTGCTGAGGCTGAGAATATGACCGAACATCACCTGGACTATTTAAGGATGAAATCTTTCCAGCGAAATAAACCTCTTCATTATAAATCCTCATGAAACTCTAGAAAACAAAAATTTGGAATACCATCAATTTAACCGCAGTATTAAAAGCTAACGTAGCGCAGCGGTGTTCTGTAAAACTTTTTATCTAAATTACTGATGTTATGAATAATAGGGAGAACATTTTAAAAAAGAGAGAATTCCGCTGTTACCTGAAATCCCCTCTTCATTACATCATTTTTCATAGGGTAAAATGATCATTTCAATTTACAAAAAAGATTGATAGTAAGCTCTTTAAAAGCTTCTATTTCAGAATCGTCTTAATGTACTATAAACTAATAAACATTTACTTTTTTTACCCGGTGCATTTTCCTTTGATTATCTTCTAAAAACAAATTTTGAGTGGCATCTCTTACCGAAATGAAAACAGGCTGCTATTCTTTTCATTTACTTCTTTCAGAGCCGTACGCATTACCTTTTGATGTGGCTTTGCATTTCAGGATTTGAAATTAGGAAAAGCCTTATAAAAAGCGTCGCGAAGCAAAGCGGCTTTATGCAGGCCGCTAATTTCAAATACTGTTTCTTTCACATTAAAAGGTAAGGCATCTGAAGTTACAGGGGTAAGGTAAATTTTGAAAAAATACTCTTCTATAGTAGAAAATATGTTCTTAGTTAGCATCAGCGGACTTGAGCCAAAAAAGTTAATTCCTCTTTCTACTATTTCGAATTATCCTCTTTTTTGGCTCGTGTCCAAGAGCACAGGACGAACCGTTTTTTCTGAAATGTCATGGAAGGAAAAGTGGTGAGGACAATATCTCAATTTCAGTTTCAGATCAAGATTTTACTAAAAAATTAGCCTGTTTATAGGGGCTTCAGAAGTTTTTTAGTAAAAAATGGCGGCGACACCATCTTTTCAATAGACATAACGTACTGAATTACAATATATTGAAAATTACTAACATCGCGCAGCGTGTTATCCTCTTGCTATTCCCCCTTGCACAATTATTCTTGAAATTAGAAACATCAAATTAACCTTCTTAATTATCGAGAAATAAACCTACTAGTATAATATTTTTATTGGTAATGCGGGAGAGACAATTAGTACTACCACTATTCAATAGCTCAAAATTACTCTAATTAATTGCTATTCTTCTTTTCCCATTAATTGATTCTAGTTTACTTCATATTCCTTCAATTATAAAAATCTTACCATTTTTACTGAATGCTTTACCATTTTTACTGATTAATCAATTGCTCAAACCATTCAATTTGAAGATGTATTTAAAATCATTAAATTGTATTGACTTAGTCGGGATATCCTTCTTAATTTCAAATTTCTTTTAGGAAACAAATTCGTATTATGGCAAAACTAAAAACTTCAATTAGCAGAAGATCTTTTCTAAAAACTACGGCCCTTGCCGGTGGGGGGATGATGATCGGCTTCAATTGGCTACTTTACTCCAAATCGAAGCAAATTTCTGCGGAAGATATTCCGGAAGAATGGTTTAACCTTAATGCCTATCTAAAAATAGCTGAAGATGGTACCATAACTATTATGGCTCCAAATCCAGAATTTGGTCAAAATGTAAAAACATCACTTCCTATGATCGTTGCAGACGAACTGGATGTAGATTGGGATAATGTTGTAGTAGAACAGGCTCCATTTAATACTGAACTTTATACCCGACAGTTTGCCGGAGGAAGCCAGTCTGTACGGCAAGGTTGGAACGCTTTAAGAACAGCGGGAGCTACTGCAAGGCAAATGTTGGTTAACGCTGCTGGAAAAGCATGGAACCTTCCGGCTTCAGAAATCACTACAGAAAAAGGAATTCTTAAGCACCCAGATGGTAAAACGGCAGGTTATGGAGAAATGGCCGCCGCTGCTTCTAAAATGGAAATTCCGGAAACCGTTGACCTTAAAAAAGCTGAAAATTTTACTATAATTAGTACCTCTAAGAAAAATGTGGAGCTTCCGGCAATAGTGAGTGGTAAGCCATTGTTCGGCCTAGATTATAAAATCGAAGGTATGCAATACGCCACTGTCGCGCATCCACCCGCTTTTGGAATGAGGTTGAAAACTATAGATGATTCTGAAGCACGAAAAATGCCGGGCATTACAGATATATTTACAATCCAGGTGTATAATGAAGATTACGAACTGAATATATTTGACACCGTCACTTTTAATAAACTGGCCGTGGTAGTTGGGAATAGCACCTGGCAGGTGATACAGGCGAAAAAGGCCCTGAAGCTAGAATGGGAACCATTTAATGAATACACCGAAAAAATGAATGCCTTTGGTAATAAATCTGAAAGAACAGTTCCTTCGGGTCTTGAAAGTACAGCAAAACATTATGAAAAAATGGAGACTCGTTCTAATGAACCCGCAAAAGTTCTTAGAAAAGATGGCGATCCTGAAAATGCTTTTAAAAATGCAGCGAAAGTAATTGAAAGCACTTATACCGCGCCTTTCCTTGCACATAATGCCATGGAACCCATCAATTTTTTTGCTGATGTTACAGAAAATAAAGCGGTTTTAGCAGGGCCGCTTCAGGCTCCACAGTTTACCGAGAATACAGTTGCTGCAAGGCTTGGAATGGATAAGGAAAATATTGAAATTATTATGACCCGTATGGGTGGTGGCTTTGGAAGAAGAGCCTATTCACATGAATTAGTAGAGGCCGCGGTAATTTCGCAAAAGATCAAAAATCCGGTGAAGCTTTTTTATACCCGGGAAGCAGATATGACTTATGGAATTTATCGTCCTGCTTATCACATAAATTTCCGTGCTGCCTTAGATGCCAATAACAATCTTATTGCATATCATATAAGGGGTGGTGGAATTCCGGAAAGTCCAATACATGAAAACAGGTTTCCTGCCGGGGCGGTAGATAATTATCTTGCAGAGTCCTGGGAGCTAAATTCCAATATTACTATTGGGGCTTTTCGTGCACCCAGATCTAATTTTATGGGTGGTTCGGAACAGGCTTTTCTAGATGAAGTTGCTATCGCCGCCGGGAAAGACCCTATCGACTTTAGAATAGAACTTTTTGAAAAAGCAAAGAACAATCCTGTTGGCAAGGATAATGATTATGATCCTGAGAGATATATGGGAGTTCTTAAACTTGTACGTCAAAAATCTAAATGGGATTCTCCAAGATTAGATGTTCATCGTGGTGTTGCCGCCTATTATTGCCACAATTCTTACGTTGCCCATGTTGTTAACCTGAAACTGGAAAACGATAAACCAGTTTTTGATAAAATCTATAGTGGGGTGGATTGCGGAATCGTGATCAACGAAGATGCTGCGAAAAATATGGTTGAAGGAGCTATAACCGATGGTCTTGGTAATGTAATGTTCGGGAAAATGAGCTTTGAAGAGGGTGTTCCTCAAAGTAGTAATTTTTATAATTACAAAATGATAAGGATCAACGAAGCACCTAAAGACATGGAAGTTCATTTTGTACAAAATGAGGTGGATCCCTCAGGATTGGGTGAGCCTCCTTTCCCTCCAATCTTTGCGGCATTTACTAATGCATATTCCAGAGCGAAGAATAAAAGGTTTTATAATCACCCAATTCTGGAAGAGGTGTAATTTTTCTATAACCGAGACTTAACCAACTTTAATATTAACAGCCACTAATGCACGGATAACCCGATTGATAAGGGCTTAAATATTCATGAATTCGTGGTAGATAATTAAAAAAAGTCAATTATTAATCCGGAGTATAAGCACCATTCTCCAACCAGGTGATCCAGGCATCTTTGAATTCTTTATGGCTCAGCGGAGGAAGCGCTAAACCTTCAGCGGGATTCCACCCTGCTTTCACCAAAGTATCATCGGCATGCTCAATAAGCTCTTCAATGGATTTATTTCCGTTTTTGGACTTATTAACTAACTGTTTAGCCAGTTCGGAAGACGATCTTCCCTCAAACACCATTTTCATATCAGCCGGTGGAAGATGCCATTCGGGATTTCCAGGAGGGGAATGTAAGCCTGGTGTATTGGTGTCCTGATGACAATTGGCGCATTTCATAGCATAAAGTCCTTTTCCATCTTTTCCTCTTCTAGGCTTCATGGAATGGACATGGCTATCATCACCCTGCAAAGGTATGTCTCCTTTTGGATGGCAATTTAGACATCGGGGATGCATCAATACCTTATATACTTTGGCAAAAGCTTCTTTTGAAGCGGTGCTGTCCTTTTTCTTTTGTAGGATATCCACATATTTGGTTGTCTGCATATTTTTCCTGGCCATTCCTAGACTAATAAATATTGCCAGAATAAATATTCCAAGTAGTACATTTCGGCCTGTACTAAATGAATTTATGAAATTTCTAATTTTCATATGGAACATGTTTTTATCCTTCTATATCTAATAAAAAAGAATTTATGAATTGCTTTTGTTGATTTCCGCTGCAAGATGGATGGCTTTTCTTATCCTTGAATAAGTTCCGCAGCGACAAATGTTACCGGACATGGCAATATCTATATCCTCATCTGAAGGGTTTGGATTTTCTTTCAATAAGACTACTGCCGACATGATCTGGCCGCTATGACAGTAACCACACTGGGGAACATCTTCTTCTATCCAAGCCTTCTGTACAGGATGATCATTGTTTTCAGCAAGTCCTTCTATGGTAACTATTTTCTTACCTTCCGCTCTCTTTGCTTTAGTTACACAGGAGCGAACGGCCTCACCATCCAAATGAACCACACATGCCCCACATTGAGCAACTCCGCATCCATATTTAGTTCCAACCAAATCCAGGTTATCTCTTAAAACCCATAAAAGCGGGGTATTTGGATCTACTTCGACCTTTACCTGTTTATTATTAACGTTCAGTGATAACATGATGTTGAAATTGAATGTGTTACTAAAAATATGAAATTTTAAGAAAGCCTTCGGTTCTTCAATTAAATTCTCTCAGAAGGCAAACTAAATTTATTTTACCCTGGTTGAAAACCATTTGATAACTTCAGGATCGCGATGGCTGAAAAATAAGCTTTCGTTAGTGTCTAACTTTTTTATGGCATTCATATCTTCTTGTGATAATTCAAAATCGAAAACATCAATATTCTCTTTGATCCTGTTTTCATGAACCGATTTTGGAATGACCACTATATTACGCTGAATCATCCATCTTAAAGCAACCTGAGCCACAGATTTATTATATTTTTTTCCAATGCCAGCTAAAACTTCATTAGTAAAGAAATCATTTTTTCCTTCAGCGTAAGGAGCCCAGGATTCATGGACAATTCCGTTTTCTTCCAAAAATTCATGATCCTCTTGACGCTGATTAAAAACATGTGTTTCTATTTGATTTACCGCTGGTTTCACTTTGTTATTTACAATAATATCCATGACGCGATCGGGATGAAAATTACTCACCCCAATCGCTTTTATCTTTCCGGCTTGATAATATTCTTCCATTGCTCTCCAGGAACCGTGGACATCTCCATAAGGCTGGTGAATTAGATAAAGATCCAGGTAATCTAATTGTAATTTTTCCAATGAACCTTCAATAGCATTTTTTGTTTTCTCATAGCCCATATGGGAAATCCATAGCTTTGTTGTTACAAATAATTTATCACGTTCAATACCGCTTTCCTGCATCGCGGCACCCACAGCTTTTTCGTTCTGATATCCTTGGGCTGTATCTATTAATCGATATCCATTATTTAAAGCAGTTAATACACTTTTTTTGCATTCTTTGTAGTCTGAAATTTGATAAACACCAAATCCTAAAATTGGCATTTCCATTCCATTATTAAATTTTAAGGTTTTCATGTTCTTTTCTAGTGTTAGTCATTATATTGTTCATCGGAAACCGCACTCATCCATTGGGTAGATCCTCCAATTCTGCTGGTAACGGCAATTTGCACAAATTCTTTATCCGGTGCTGCCCCATGCCAATGCGGGATATCTGCAGGGCATTTTGCCACATCGCCTTTATTTAAGATCCTCTTGGCTCTATCTTTTTCCTGGTAATATCCTTCCCCGGAAAGAGCCAAAATAATTTGTCCATTGGGATGTTGGTGCCAATTGGTCCTGGCCCCAGGTTCAAAAGTGACAACTCCAACAGAGTTTTTATTTACCTCATCTGCTGTAACCAGCATATTTAACCATGCTGTACCGGTAAATACATGATTATCCATCTTTTCTCCCCGCTCATATATTTTTTCACTATTGTATTCTTCTGATAAGGTTTTAGTTTCACAGGGAATTCCCGAGATTAAAGTAGCGATGAGTTCCCTTCCCTCAAGAGCCGATTTCTGGTCGATTTCATTTTCGATAAAATCCAGGATTTCAAGAATCTGGATTTCATTTAATCCCAAACTCATACCAATGCCCTATATGCCCTCTGGACATCGGTGCCAGGTCTCCCATTGTTAGCAATGCAGCTATAGTCGCTATCTCTCTTTCCTTATAAGAAAGCACTCCACGCTTGAAAATATCGGCAAACAAGTGCTCTTTCAGAAATACTTCTATAATAGGTACTGTTATAGCATAACCCGCTTTTTGCCGGTCTTTAACGCCGGATAATTCTGCCAGGACTTCCTTTCCGATTTTATATTTATCACCCTCCTTCAATTCTTTCGGCTCTTCGCCAACCTCGTCTTCAATTCCTCGCTCTTTCCTGTTTTCAAGTACATCGGTTAAGGTATTGATCGCCATAAGGCTTCGCGGAAATCCGCAGTAGGCATATAGATGTACCAGTTCCTCTTTAATCTTATTGATGGTAAGCCCACTTTCCAAACCTTCCTGTAATGCCACTTCTAAGGTTTGAAGATCACCCTTGGCAGTAGAGGCAGCTATTTTTGCAATACTATATTCAACAGCACTCAATTTTTTTTGTGATTGTGCCTTCAATGAAAAATTGATACCTAGCAGCAGAGTTAATACGATATTACAAACTTTCAAATTCATTACTTTATTTTAAAATTCCTACTTTCTCTAACCAGGCATCAATCTGATCTGAAACCTCTTTTTTACGCTCTCCTTCAATGGCCAACAACACTCCTCTTTTTTCATAACCCCCTTCGACTGAAAATTCTTTAAGAATATTACTGTCCGGACACAAGTTTTTAATTTGGCTAAGGCTGCTCCCCAAACCATATCCGGCATTGGTATTAAAAGGAAGGAGAGTTTTTCCACTCATGTCATTTTCAGCTAAAAAAGTCTTCATTGGTGGGGGCAGTTGCATATCCCATGTGGGAAAGCCAATAAACACTGTATCATAATCTTTGATATTTTTAATATATGTATTTAAGGGAGGTAAATATCCTTCCTCATTTTCACGAGCTACCTTTGTGACGATTTCTTGATAATCTATCGGATATGGATTCTTTTTTTCAATCTCAATTAGTTTCCCTCCAAGCCTTTGCTGAACCATCTCTGCAATCACTTTAGTATTACTGGTTCGGGATAGATAAACGGTTAATATTTTTCCTGATGGAATTTTATCCATAACTTCTTTAGAATTATCTGTCTGTGTCTTACAACCAATGGAAAACATGAGAGTAAATAGTAGTAATAAGGGCTTCATGTTTTTCTTATATTTAGTTTTGTTCAGAAAGTTGTTTTACGAATGAAAGATTTGCCAATTTCCAGGCATCACCCTCCTTTACATAAACTTCGGTAACAATAAAAGGATTAGTAACTTCATTACCTCCAACTACTGCCAAAAGCGTAATATTACTTTGTACAATTGCAGTACTGCCGATGATATCTGCTGAAACTTCATGAATATCAGCTTTTTTATAATGTATACCACCACTCCTTATGATTTCTACCTCACGATTTTTTCCCCAGCTTCCGCCCATATGAACAAATTCAGCTTTTTTATGAAATAGATCGGCCAGTTTGTTTGCATTTTTATCGGCCATCCATTGCCATTTTTTAGCTGAAAGTTCCAGGACCTCTTTCTTCTTATCTGTTTCTAATGATTCCGGTAATTCAATGGCTTGGTAAGCCTCCGCGCTTAGCGTGTCGGTCCACTTTGTAGGTTCGTTCATGGTAATGGCCAGGTAAGTAAACTCACTATTAGGTGCCGCCGCATGCCAATGCTCCACGTTAGGATTACATTTTACCACATCTCCCTTTCGAACCACCTGGGCTTCTTTATTCCGTTCCTGATAATAACCAACCCCTTTAGTGATATAAAGTTGCTGACCTTCAGGATGAAGATGCCAGTTTAGTTTAGCACCCGGGGCGAAAGTGGCCAGTACCACGTTAAAATCAAAATTCTCATCGGCATCAGCTAAATGGTTCAGCCATACATCTCCTGCATGATGAATGTTTACTGCTTTTTCTCCAATTGGGAAAATGTTTGGTTCCTGGGCAGATATCTGACTTAGGATTGTGATACAGGTTACTGCACTTAATAATAATCTTTTCATAACTCTCTATTTATTGATCATTTTCTGCATGCGCTCCGGATATCTGTCCCCTTTAATATCAATCTTTGAAAACACATCATCTATTTGTCGAATATCGGAAGCGGAAAGTTTAATAGATGCGGCTCCAATATTTTCTGAAAGTCGGTGAGATTTCGTAGTTCCGGGAATGGGTACAATCCACGGTTTCTGATATAAAAGCCATCCCAGGGCAATTTGCGCGGAAGTAGCTTCTTTCTCTTTTGCAATTTTGTCCAGAAGGGCTACCAACGCCTGATTAGCTTTCCGATTTTCTTCACTAAAACGAGGCACGCTATTTCGGAAATCATTTTCGGCAAATTCGGTTTTATCATTAATCTTACCTGTTAAAAATCCTTTTCCCAACGGACTGAATGGCACCAATCCAATCCCGAGTTCTTCAAGCGTAGGAATGATTTCTTTTTCAGGTTCTCTCCACCATATTGAATACTCGCTTTGCAATGCAGATACTGGTTGTACCGCATGAGCTTTTCTAATTGATTGCGCTCCGGCTTCTGATAAACCAAAATGCTTTACTTTTCCTTCTTGTATGAGATCTTTTACGGTACCGGCCACCTCTTCCATCGGCACGTCGGGATCAACGCGATGCTGATAGAAAAGATCGATTACTTCAGTATTGAGTCTATTTAGAGATTCTTCAGCAACCTTCCTGATTCTTTTAGGATGACTATCCAATCCTTTCCCAGGTTCTCCTTCTTTAAATCCAAATTTAGTAGCGATGGCCACATCTTTTCTAAAAGGAGCTATAGCTTCTCCCAACAATTTTTCGTTTTTAAATGGGCCATAAGCTTCTGCAGTATCAAAAAAGCTTATTCCCTCATCATATGCTTCACGAATCAGTTTTATCGCCTGATTTTTTTCGGTAGCGGGTCCATAACCAAAACTTAATCCCATGCAACCTAAGCCCAGGGCTGAAACTTCCAATCCACTCTTTCCTAAACTTCTCTTTTCCATTTTGCTTTCATTTTTTGCTTTTAACAAATATCTTTCATTAAACAACTAAGAACTGTATATAAATTACTGTAATTCTAACCATTTTTACTTATTCAGAGGATTATCCTAACTTACTACTGGTCTGAACCTTATATTTGTATTGAACTATATAGAATAGAACAAATGGACAACATTCTAAATCTTGAAAGTATCTCTCAGTACAATACTTTAAAAGAAGTAAAAACAAGACACCCTCTAATCACTTCTTTTGATAGTTCTACCGCGAAACCTTTGGACAGTGGAAAATATAGATTTGATTTTTATGCTATTTTCCTGAAGGGTGTGAACTGTGGTGAATTGAAATATGGCAGGAACAACTATGATTATGATGAAGGAACTATGGTCTTTATGGGACCGGGGCAGGTGGTAGGCATCAAAAGTGCAAAAGATTATAATCCAAGAGGTTTTGCGCTTTTATTTGATCCCGAATTCATCAAGGGGACAAACCTGGCCCTTAAGATTAATCAGTTCAATTTTTTTTCCTATGAGCTAAATGAGGCTCTTCATATTTCAGAAAAAGAGCAACTGATTGTACAGGACTTATATGCAAAAATTGATTATGAACTTGATCAAAACATCGATAAACATAGTAAAACCATAATTGCCAATAATATTGAATTGTTGCTTAATTATTGCGAGCGCTTTTATGAGCGACAATTTATAACGAGGGAAAATCTGAATAAGGGCACCCTGGTGAATTTTGAAAAATTACTTAATGATTATTTTCGGTCTGAGAGTCCACAAAAACATGGCCTGCCTTCCGTTTCTTATTTTGCTGCACAACTGAACCTTTCACCTAATTATTTTGGTGATCTTATTAAAAAAGAAACAGGAAAATCGGCCATGGATCATATTCATTTGAAGATGATTGATATTGCCAAAGCAAGAATATTTGATGCAGAGAAATCTATCAGTCAGATTGCTTATGAATTAGGATTTAAATATCCACAACACTTCAACAGGATGTTTAAAAAAAATACCGGATACACTCCTAATCAATATAGAGCAATGAATTAATTCTAATTTATAAACATATTTAATTTTTAAAATGGCAATAAGAGAAAATAAAACAAATAACTTCCGTACTATTCTGGCAGTTTTGAGATGGAAAAAGCTTATGAATAGTAAGGGATCTAAGGAGATGTATTCTATCACCAATTACCTCGTAAATAAT
>NZ_JAVRHK010000030.1:0-19496 GCF_031846585.1 Autumnicola musiva | reverse complement strand
TATGCCGTTTTATTAGAAATCCATTCTATTATTAAAATCTCTTATTTTTCGAAGTTGTTCTTCGCGATCTTTTGCTTTTTGTGCTTCTATATCATTTCTTTTCTCAACTATTTTAGAATATTCTTCATTTGCGACTTGTATGCATAATTTTAGAGTCTCTTTGTGATATTTTTCAACTTCTTCTATCTCGGTTCCATCAAGCATTATTTTGTTACCTACTACAGTAGCAATTCCCGGTCTGTGCATTGTAGAAAATTTTGGTGGCAAATTCCAAGTTTTTATAAAAATATCAATCCATTCATAATCCGGACGTTTATTTAATTCAAAAGGTATTTTATATAAAGCGCTTCCCCTTGTGCCATCCAATTTGGGTTGTGTAACTTCATCAATTAAAATCCCTTTAATTTTTACTTCTTGTGATTTTAAAATATTATTTTCAAACTCCCTTTCTTTAGATTGAAATTTTGGCTTACCTAATGGTGGAGCTTTTTCTCTTGCATTAAATATCGTTGTAATTAAATCAGGGTAATTCTTATCAAAATCTTCTTCAATCGTAAGATCTATAAAATATTTGCCTTTTAACCAAGATGGAATCGCGTTGTTCTTATTTCCTGTTTTCAAAATCGGAATAAACTTTCTATGATTTGCACTTTCCAATACTTCGCCAGTCATTATATCACCTTCGTAACCCACTCCGCCCTTTCTTTCCTCTGATTTATTTTTATAAGATGGAGTACAAATTATTAATATATAGTTGTTTTCTCTAACCGATTTTTCCATAAAATGTGTCATTTGATCTCCAGGTTCTAATTCCCATTGATCAAGTTTCACATCCACTCCTTCTTCTCGTAATTTTTTGGCTAGATCTTTAACCCATTTTTTTAATTCTGGACTTTCCCAAGCATAGGAAATAAATGCTGTTGGATGACTCATAGTTCTGTTTTAAAATGGCATATAACGGTTTCGCTTATCGCAAGTTGCGGGAGTAGGGACGCGGACTTGTCGGATTAAATATAATCTTGAGATGCTGGAGGATAAGATCAGAAGACTACAGTCCAAATGTAACAAGATCTGGTATATGGCTGATGGTATGTATTCTATGTATGGAGATTACGCACCTGTGGAAGAATTGATGCAGCTAGCTCAAAAATACCCTCAACTTCATATTTATTTTGATGATGTGCACGGGATGAGTTGGAAAGGAAAGCACGGTAGCGGATATGTGATGAGTGTATTAAAGGAACTACCAGACAGGGTTATTCTTTTTGGTACCCTGAGCAAAACATTTGGTGCAAGTGGAGCTGTTATGGTTTGTAAAGACAAAAAAATTCACCAGAGGATTAAAAATTTTGGAGGACCTCTTACCTTTTCCGTACAGCTGGAACCTGCTTCGGTTGGAGCTGCAATAGCTTCCGCAAAAATTCATCTAAGCGACGAAATTTATACTATGCAGGAGGAACTCTTTGAGCGCATAGCCTACTTCAATGAGTGTTTAAAGAAAACAGACCTCCCTTTAATTACTGATAATGATTCCCCTATATTTTATATTGGAGCAGGTATGCCAGAAACAGGTTTTAATTTGGTAAACCGGCTTATACAGTCTGGATTCTATGTGAATACCGGTATTTTTCCCGCAGTTCCTGTTAAAAACACCGGGCTTAGAATTACCGTATCCCGAAGCAATGAAAAAGAGGAGATTAAAGGACTTGTTGAAGCTATTGTAGAAAATTTTCCAAAGGCACTCGAAGATACCCACACCAGTTTAGAGCGCGTTCTTTTTGCATTTGGAAAATCTCACAATAAAATACAGGTAAAAAATAATTCCAGTTCAAAACTTTCTGTAGAGAGTTATGATTCAATTGTTCAGGTTGATCCGGACATATGGAATGAAACAGTTGGTAATCACGGATTCTATGACTGGGAAGGGCTTAAATCTCTTGAAAATATTTTTAGATCTAATGCTTTACCTGAACATAATTATCAATTTTTCTATTATCTCGTAAAGGATGAAAATGATAAATGTATTTTGGCAACCTTTTTTTCTTTCGGATTGTGGAAAGAGGATATGCTGGCCCCTAGATCCGTTTCTGTTAAGCTGGAAAAAGAAAGGGAAAGTAATCCATATTATCATACCAGTTCCTGTTTAAGTATGGGATCCATGATCACCGAGGGAGATCATCTGTATTTATGTCAGGAAAATTCTAACTGGCAGGAAGCATTCAATCTTTTATTAGAGGAATTAGAGGTACTAGAGAAAAAATTACAACAGCAATACCTGATTCTTCGGGATTTTGAAACTAATAATAAAGCCATAAAAACATTCCTTCATAATAAAGGTTTTGTGCAGGTTGCTATGCCTGAAGCAGCAGTATTTGAGAATTTTAAGTGGGAAAATCAAGCCGAGTACATGGCACACCTAAGTAAGAGTTCCAGAAAGCATTTCAGGAAAGAGATTGAAGCTTTTGAGAATAAATTAGAGGTAAAGACCAGGCAGGAATTAACCGTAAATGAGTTAGAAAAGTGTTATGAACTTTATTTAGAAGTAAAAAAGAATAATTTTGGACTTAACACCTTCGATTATCCCTACTCCTTATTTCGGCACATGAATGTTTCTTTACAGTGGGAATTCATACTGGTTTATCTAAAAGAGGAGGATATGCGTCCGGTAGGAGTAATGTTTTGCTATAAAAACTCTGGTAATATATATACTCCGGCAGTTGTAGGTATGGATTATGAATTTTCCAGGGAATATAATGTTTACCGGCAGCTTTTATATCAAACCATATTAAGAGCAAAAAAACTGGACAGTAAAAGAATAGATTTCGGCTTAACTGCCGGCTTTGAAAAACGAAAAGTAGGAGCCAGGGTTATAGATAAATGTTGCTACATCCAGGCCCGTGATAATTTTGCCCTGGAAGCGCTGGACTTGTTACGAAGTGATTAATATCATTACCTGTTCTACTTCGTCTTCAGAAACTATACTCCAAGATACTGTTAGTGTAAATGCCCCATTATTGTTAAATTTTAATCAGTAGTGTCATGTTTGAAACAATTATGGAAAATTTCAGGAATGAGGTGGAAAAGATCATGTTGGTAAAGGATCAGAACCACCTGACTAAAGCCAACCTGGGAATTGATCTCTGCAACAAAACTCTTTTTGCTCTTAAAGAAATTACAGACCGGGAGGATTTCGAAACTGTACCGGCTGAAATTAACTTCTTTAAAGAAGTAAAACCCTTACCGATGAGTTATCTCATTTATTTCAGTGAAGTCAGGTCCTGCGAACTTCGTAAACCAAAAGCAGGGGCGGCATACCAGTCCAGGTTTTTCGAAAAGGAAATCCGTAAAATTAATAAGTTCTTTTACCGGAATGTAGATTTTGCCCATTACATGGAGCAGGGTTACAATTACCTGGATCACCAGATTTTTACCCGGAACTACAATAAGAATTTCCCTTTCACTCCTACCATTAACTATTACCAGTACCCAGAATTTTCTACTTCCCATGATATGCTATGGTCCAAGATCAAAGCCATGTACCTGTTCCTACATTATATCCGGGATTCCATGCAAAAGATAAGGCCGGAGTCTTTTGCTTTGCCAGCAGAAAAAAGGCATCGGATACTGTTATGGACGGCTTCTAAAACCGCTTTGGTGGAACTTATTTATGCCCTGTATTGTGATGAGGCTCTAAACCACGGTAGCGTAGATCTGAAAACCATTACTCAGTCTTTTGAAGATTTTTTTAATACCCGCCTGGACAATACCTCTAAGACCTATACGGAAATCAAGGCCCGAAAGGGAAGCAAAACCAAGTATCTTGATGAGTTGGGGATAAAGTTTCAGTTAAAGATGGAACGGGAAGATGGTATGGATTAGTTTCTCAAAAAGAATACCTGTTAAGTTGTCGTCCGGCTTTTTAGTTAGGTGGATCCATTGCGAATTTGTCGTTACCTGTAATATTGCTTATTGAGCCGAATAATTTTATTCTTTATAGGGTTAATACCTCGAGGCTTGCCTCGTTAGTGAATTTTATAAAGTTTGAAAATGTGTTCCCGTGAAATGTTCCGTGGGCTTGCCCCGGACAAATTTACTCGGCTCATTTTTTTCTTCAGGAAGATTATTAAATACTTTTACAATTTAGATTCACAAGTTTTTGAAAAATTTTCTTTAAAAGAAAGTATTAAAGTCGCAGTTTGACAATTTCTTCCTTGGGTTATACCAGCTGTTTAAATAAGAGCTGATATTGGTAATAATCCATTGCTTTTTTCAAAATTTTATCTATTAACTGCTTCATAATCCTTAATCAATAAGGAGTTGCGCTAGATGTTCCTATAATACTTGAAGAGATAGTCGTTCAACCTGTTGTTTCATCGCCGCTACCTCGGCTTCTGCAAGTTCCAGGGCTTTTCTGAATTTTTGTTCTTCAGAAATAACTTTTTCTTCTGCTAAGCTACGATAGTACGCGATTCCGTTTTTTAAATTTTCTGAAAAGCTGTTCCAATCCTTTATTTTTCTTTTATCTGGAATTGCTATATCTTCCAGTTGTTTTTTAAAAAAATCAAGGTATAACTGAAGTTCCTTCACGAAAAAATGCGGTCTTTCCTCAGTTGCCAATATATTTATACGCCCGTAAATATGGTCGGTCATTTCCTTTAAGCTTACTTTTTTATTGAAATTAATAATATTAGGGCCGGGGCAAACGGTTACTGCATGCTGTTTTTTGAGGAAAGAAACCTGATATTTTATAGAAGCCGAATTGCTCAGTCCCACGCAAAGACACTCCTTGCTAAGTACCACATCCATTTGCCTTTCACGTTCTGTATCGGACAGATCTAATTCAGCTATCTGCGCCAATTTCTTTTTCTGGTACTTCCGGGAGGCGGTACAGATTGGAGTTTTAGAAAATTCAGTATTCGAAATCAGGAATTTTTCGGTACATGGACTTCCCGGCACCGCATCTTCCATTCGTTTTAACCTTTCTATTTCCCCGGTAGTTCCCTTCAGGTAATTGAAACCTACTCCTAAAGGGGAAGCTTTGCTTCTTACCACATCTTTTTCTCCAGAGGCAAGAAGTAATTCCATCGTTCCGTCATCTACCGTGGTTGCCTGGGGACATAGCAGGAATGGGGTCCCCCAGCCGGTACCTTCCACGTGGTAATACTGGCGCAATAAAGAATCTTCTTCAAAAGTACCAATCCCGCCCTGGACGGTGATTTTTACAGGATGGGGCCTGGAAAATCCAGGTTTACCTTTTTTCTCAAGTGCTGCGGAATATAAGCTGAAAAGATTCTGGCTTAAAACTTCCCTATTATCATTAAATTCTTTTAAAATAGGCCCCAATAATAAACCTTGGGTGGCAAAAACATGTCCGCCGCAATTGAGGCCGGATTCTATCCTGAATTCGCTTACCCATATCCCTTTTTTGGCCAGATATTTTCCCTGGATAAGTGCCGAACGATAATCGCTTACTTTTATGATCACCCTTTTTTTAAAATCTCCCCAGCCGGAAGCATCAAATTCGCTGAAATTTTCCAGGTAATTATAAAGTCTTGGGTTCATACCGGCCGAGAAAATGATGGCCGAATTATTCAGATCGCTTTGTGCATAAGCCCTTAAAGAAATCAGCGCATCCGATCCGTTTTCTACAGGATCTCCATCACTGTCCGTATTGTCTTTATCAACTTTGGTCATCACATTTACTTCAATAGCTCCGGGAACGATCTTTTCCTTTAAGCTGGACAAAAGGGCTGTTCTTTCCTGCTCATTTTCAATAGAAAGAAGATGAAGGTATTTTTCCTTTAAATTACTTCCGTCGGGTAATATTTCGAAATATTTACACAGTTCCGATCCAGTTTCGAAAGCAGAATTCTTTAATTTTTCGATTTTTAAGCTTACCAACCTTTGTACAAGATTTAGATAATCGATAATACGCCTGGCACGGTAATCGGGTTCTTTAGTGGAAATTGGATTATATTCCTCGTTATTTTCCCTGTAATAATGCCTGCGCATTGTTTCTATCAGGTTATCCTCAATAATAGACATAGCCGAATTAATTCCGTAGCAGGCTACCTTAATTGGAGAATCTATAGAAAATGCCAGTCCCATTACTGGGATATGAAAACTATGTGGTGATGGTGTTTGCATTATAATATTTTGAACCTCAAAGATGAGCCACAAAACTTTCCTTTTCTATGACGAATATCATATAATGAAAAATCTTTCTGCCTGTCCATCCGAGCAAGATGAGTACATGGGAAAGTTCACCAGATGATATATGCAGGCAGGTAGGGAATATTTCATTAAAAGCATACTCTTCAAATAAACGATCGCCATCAGGAAAAAGTGCGTTATAAACATTGTTTTTATCGAAATAATTAATTAGGTGACGAGTATCATATTTTAAAGATATTAGAGCTAATATTTTTGATTTTTAAAATGAAAAAAATGGAAAGAAACTTAATTTCCAAATACAATGTGGCAGGACCTCGTTATACCAGTTATCCAACGGTACCTTACTGGGACAAAGCCAGTTTTAGCTTACAAGAGTGGAAAAGGAGTCTGCAAAGAAGTTTCAGGGAGAGCAATTATTCAGATGGTCTTAGTATTTATATTCATCTGCCTTTCTGTGAGAGTCTTTGTACCTTTTGTGGCTGTAATAAAAGGATTACTAAAAACCATTCCTTAGAAATTCCTTATCTAGAATCTGTTTTAAATGAATGGAAAATGTATTGCAAACTTTTTTCAGAAAAACCATTTATAAAGGAACTTCATTTAGGAGGGGGGACACCTACCTTTTTTTCAGCTAGAAATTTAGAATTACTGCTGAAAGGTATTTTTAAAAATTCAAGTAAAGCCGCAGATGCCGAATTAAGTTTTGAAGGCCATCCTAACAATACCAGTTTTGAACACTTACGGCTTTTTTCTTCCTTTGGGTTTAGCAGGGTGAGTTATGGGGTTCAGGACTATAATGAAAAAGTGCAGAAAGCTATACACCGGGTGCAGTCTTTTGAAAATGTAAAAAAAGTTACCGAAGAAGCCCGGGAAGCCGGCTTCACGTCTGTGGGACATGATATTATTTTCGGTTTACCATTTCAAACAAAAGAGCATATTGTTAACACTATAGCACGCACCAAGGAATTGATACCAGACCGCATTGCTTTTTATAGTTACGCTCACGTACCTTGGATCAAAGGCAATGGTCAGCGGGGATTTAAAGATGAAGACCTTCCCACCGCCGAGCAAAAAAGGGAACAATATGAAACAGGAAAGCAAATGTTGCTGGATGCCGGTTATGTAGAAATTGGAATGGATCATTTTGCCCTAAAAACCGATAGTCTTTTTGAAGCTATCGAGAACAGGACATTGAACCGTAACTTTATGGGCTACACCTCCTCAAAAACTCAGGCAATGATAGGGTTGGGAGTTTCGGCCATTAGTGATAGCTGGTATGGTTTTGCCCAAAATGTGAAAGGCGTGGAAGAATATCAACATTTGGTAGCGAGTAAAATCCTGCCAGTTTTTAGAGGGCATATTTTAAATGATGAAGATCTTATCATCCGTAAACATATACTGAACCTGATGTGCAAATTGAAAACTTCCTGGTACACCGGAAATCAATTTTTTAAAGGATTACCGGATACGCTCATCCAGTTAAAAGAGATGCAGAATGACGGACTTGTAGAAATTGACACAATTTTTCTTAAAATTACCGAAAAAGGAAGGCCTTTTTTACGAAATATATGCATGGCATTTGACATGCGCTTACAAAGAAGTAAACCTGAAACTCAATTATTTTCAATGACGGTTTAGATGGTATATAGTGTCCTTTTTCATAATTAAAATTTGTACTCAGAATAACTCAAAGCTTCTCTTTTTAATATGACAATGCTTACATTCCTCACTGTTTCTAAAAACAAAATTTTTATTTTTTTCTTAAGATATTTGAGTTTGAAATTATTTATCTTAAATAGAAAAAATGAAGATCAAACCTATCATCTGGCTTTACATAACAACACTGATTCTGGTTTTAGTGACGGTATTTTCATATTTCAACTTTCCGTTTCCGGTCATTTTTTATCTCGTAATTGCTGGCCAGGCATTGCTTATTTATACTGCTTATCGCATCCTTACTGATAGTTATACTACCACCAAGACTTTTGATGATTTCTACGAAGATCATTCTGTAGAATAAATACTTCAGTTTGTTCCCACTCTAATGGTTATTTTTAAAAATGTTTTTAACTTTAATACACTTTAAGAAGGCATACTTAAATTGAAAACGAATAGCAGATTGAAGGAACATTTTCAACAAAATAAAGACATTTTCAACATACTTTTTGAAGCGGCTTCTGAAGGAATTATTGTGGTAAACTCCAGTCAGGTTGTTGTAGCTTCCAACAGTGCAGCTGCCATTATATTTGGTTATGAAGAAGGTGAGCTTACCGGAAAAGATCTGGATGTTCTCATCCCAAGGGATTATCATAAAATCCATCACAGGCACGTATACCAGTTTATTGAAAAGAGCGAAAAACGTCAAATGGGCCACGGCCGTGATCTTTATGGTGTAAAGAAAGACGGTTCATTGTTTCCTGTGGAGGCAGGTCTAAATCCTTTTGAGATGAGAGGGGAAAGATTTGTAATGTCCCTTATTATCGATATAAGTATTAGAAAGGAAACACAGCGGCAAATAAGGGAACTTAATACCCAACTGGAAGATAAAATTGAAATCAGGACCCGTGAACTTCAGGAAAGTATTAAGGAGTTGAAGCGGCTAAATCTGGACCTTGAGGATGAAATTGCCAAAAGAAAAGCTGCGGAGCGGAAAATTAAAGATGCGTTGCAAAGGGAAAAAGAACTCAATGAGCTGAAAACAAAATTTTTATCCTTGGTTTCTCACGAATTTAAAACCCCTCTTAGTGGAATTTTGACTTCAGCTACTTTAATTGAAAAATATAAAAAAGAAGAACAGCAGGATAAGCGGGAAAAACATCTGGTGACCATTCGCAATAAGGTTCACTATCTAAACAATATATTGAACGATTTTCTTTCCATCGAACGACTGGATTCGGGAAAGGGGCAATACAAGTACACCAATTTTAGTCTTAAACGTTTAATTAATGAGGTTGTATATAATGCCAATATTACGCTGAAGAACGGTCAGGAAATCATATATCCCAAAGAAATCGAAGATGTGACAATACATCAAGATGAAAAGATTCTTGAACTAATTCTTTCCAATCTTTTGGGAAATGCCATTAAATATTCTCCCGAGAATAGTCTTATCAAATTTGAATTAGGTTTTGAAGGGGAATATATGATATTTGAAGTGGAAGACCAGGGAAGGGGAATTCCGGAGAAGGACCAAAAACATATTTTTGAACGCTATTTCAGAGCAGAGAATGCCTTGCTGGACCAGGGAACGGGTATAGGATTAAATATAGCAAAAACCCACTTAGAAAATCTTGGAGGAAGTATTAACTTTGAAAGTAAAGAAAATAAAGGAACCAGGTTCAGAGTTGAGATCCCTGTAACCCTGGTTTAATACAAACAGAAATCCAATTTCAGATTCCAAACCATCTATGAAAAAAATATTGCTGATCGAAGATGATGTAACCGTAAGAGAAAATACAGCCGAATTACTGGAGCTCTCCGAATATGAGGTACAAACAGCTTCCAACGGTAGCCACGGA
The DNA here is from genome assembly GCF_031846585.1 of Autumnicola musiva. Lineage (NCBI taxonomy): Bacteria > Pseudomonadati > Bacteroidota > Flavobacteriia > Flavobacteriales > Flavobacteriaceae > Autumnicola > Autumnicola musiva. The sequence goes on along the minus strand of NZ_JAVRHK010000030.1, from coordinate 9,804 downwards.
ATCCAAAGAGCAGGAGAAATACATCCCGATATTATTATCTGTGATATTATGATGCCTGAAACCGATGGGTATGGGGTTTTGGAAGCTTTAAGCAAAAACCCGGAAACCGCGAATATCCCCTTTATCTTTCTCTCGGCTAAAACAGAACATAAAGACATTCGCAGAGGCATGGATCTTGGTGCCGATGATTATTTAACCAAACCTTTTGAAGAAGAAGATTTGCTGAGCGCCATTGAAAGTCGGCTGGCGAAGGTTGCCATTCTTCAGTCTTTTCAGAAAAAAAGCAAGGTAGAAAAACCAGCTAATGGCGATCTTAAAAACCTTGGTAAACTTCGGGAACTTTTTCAGAATTACCCGTTGCAGGAATTCAGGAAAGGAGAGACTATTTATGAGAAAGGAAGGCAATCCAACTTTTTCTATCTGGTTCATCGCGGGGTGGTAAAGGCGCATCGCATGGACAATCATGGAAAGGAATTAATTACCGAGCTATACAAACAGGATGATTTCTTCGGAAATCCTGTAAATGATCCCCAGACAGCCTATGAAGATTATGCTACTGCCATGGAAAGCACCCAGCTTTATACTGTTTCACGTGAAGAATTTCATAAGATCCTCGCTAATAATCCCCGTATTCCCATACAACTGGTAGAAGTGCTCAACAAAAATCTTTCAGAATTAAAACAGCAGTTAATGGATATGGCCTATGGTTCTGTTCGTAGAAAAACCGCGAATACTATTCTTCTTTTTGCCGAAAGAATTGAAAAGCATCCTTTAAAAAGCATTCGTATCTCCCGCTCAGATCTTGCCGGTGTTGCCGGTATGGCTCCGGAAAGCCTTATTAGAACCTTATCTGACTTTAAAAAGGAGGGCCTTATTGAAATTGAAGGTCGAAATATCAAGATCATGGATTCTGAAGCCCTGAAAAAAATAAGCTGATCTTTTTAAAATTTCAAGGAACTGATTTTCGTCATTTTTAGCAGTAGCCTAATCATGTAATTTCGCTATTATAAGAATGAACTAATGAATGTATTGATCTTGACCGATTTCTCCGAAGTTTCGAATAACGCCGCAAGATATGCTGTAGATTTTCTTGAGGATTCTGCAGCGAATTTCTTTTTTCTGAATATCCAGGATTTCGATTTTCATCCATCCGCCAGTAAAATCCTGGATAAACAGGTCATAACTATTCTTCAGAAACTGGAAAAAAGTGCGCGGGAACTGGAAATGTATAAACAGAATCCGCAGCATAATTTTAATATCATTCTTTCTTCTGAAAACCTAATAAGTGCGGTTAGAATGGCTGTGGTTGAAAAGAAGATCGACCTGATATTTATTGGAGCCATTAGTCAAAAGGTTCATCATCATCCCATTTTAGGGGATCATGCGTATGATGTGGTGAGAAAAATACAATGTAATATTCTGGCGATACCGGCAAATTGCAAGTACCATTTTCTAAAAAATGTTATTTTTCCTATTGATTATGCTATTCAACCTGAAGAAGAGATTCCAAATATTATCTCCAGAAACCATTTTTTCAATAATAGTAGATTTACAATTTTAAAGCTGAAAGAAGGTAAAAGCAGCGCAGTTTTAGTAAAGGAAGAAAATTCTTCTTTAAGTACAGAATTTGAATGTTTGAACCAACAAACGCTGGAAGATTTCAATGAAAAATCGTTTGGATCCCTTCAGAAAGATTATAATCTCATCTTTATAATTGGTAAGAACCTCAGTATTTGTGATCGTTTCTTACATTCCAAATACGGATTATCGGCAAGTATCGATCTTCAGCTTCCCATTTTTGTTTATCATAATTGAGATAACAATCGGAAATAATACCTGTTTAAGCCTGTTTTCTGCTCTGGTAGATTCTTAGAAAAAGATGTGTAGACATTTTACGGGCATTATTTTTTAGGCGCTGGGCCATTTCTCCTTCAAATAGTTCATCTATGGTCTGAAACCAAAGATTCAGCCATATTCCAAAGTGATATTCTGTGATTTTATGATCGTTCTCCGCATCTACTTTCACATGGGCCATTGCGGGATTCCCCTTAAAATTTCCTGTAAAAAAAAGGTTACTTTCCCAAAAGTCAGTAAGCTTTGAGATGTGCGTATCCCAATCACTGATACGGTTATTGAAAAAGTAACCTATTTCAGAATTTTTTCTCACTCTGTCATAGAAAGAAGACACTAAAATGTGTATATCCTTTCTACTTCTGAGATCTTTATTCATATTATAAGGGTACGTTTATCATAAGAAGTACGGTACTTATCAAAATGCTTAATATAAAAAAATTTAAAACTAATTTAGGTTTTAATTGGGCAAGTACGGCGGCATTATAACCCATTGCAACTACCACTACAAAAAATAATTCGATCATGTTTACCAGGTTATGCCCCTGCATTAAAATAAACATTGCGGAGATAGAACCAAGACAACTGGAAATAATTATTCCGGCAGTCATATAAGCATAGAAAGATTCTTCAACGTCTGTGAGAAAGTTTTGATATAGTTTCATGATATTTTACTTTAAATACAGTGTAAAATTACCACGAATGCCTGCCTTAAAATATGATCGTGATCATATAAACCGATAATTGCCAATTTTAAATACCGGCTTTTTTTGCTCAGGAATGTGATTGAATAATACGCACTATTTCATCCTTTTGCAATAATCCCGATTGCCGCCAGAGTTGTTGCCCGTTTTTGAACAATATCATGGTTGGGACACCCCTTACCTGATATTTTCCTGCCAACTCTTCATTTTTATCTACGTCTATTTTTACAATTTTCACCCTGTCTCCCAGATCTGCTTTTACATCTATTAAAATGGGGCCAAGGGTTTTACATGGCCCACACCACTCTGCCGAAAAATCTATCAGTACAGGCTTTTCATCTTTTATGATCTCGCTAAAACTACTTTTCATAACCTTTATTTTTTTTTGTTTTTTTCTGAAAAAAAGCCGGAACAGCTTAAAATGCTATTCCGGCCTATTAACGAACTTCTCCTGAAGTTACAAAAATTTATAACTTGAAGCTTTCAAAAGCGTCTTTTTCTAATTTCTCCCTGTGGGCGGGATGTGCAATTGAAATTAAAGCTTTTGCCCGCTGCCTGAGGTTTTTCCCATATAAATCTACGATTCCATATTCTGTGGCTATATAATGTACGTGGGCTCGCGTTGTGGTTACGCCGGCACCTTCCTTAAGATTTACCACGATTTTCGAGGCTCCTTTACTGGTAACCGAAGGCATGGCGATAATCGCCTTACCGCCATCAGAGAGCGAAGCCCCTCGAATAAAATCCATCTGACCGCCTACTCCTGAATATTGATATTTTCCAATGGTATCTGCACATACCTGGCCGGTAAGGTCTATCTCTATAGCTGAATTTATTGCCGTCACTTTTGGATTTCTCCTAATAATTGCGGTATCGTTGGTGTAGGCTGCTTCTTTAAAATGAATAACAGGATTGTCATCAATAAAGGTGTACAATTCTGGAGAGCCCACAGCAAAGCAGGTCACTAATTTGCCAGTTTTTACCAATTTTTCTTCTCCGGTAATCACTCCGCTCTTTACCAGTGGCAAAATTCCGTCAGAGAACATTTCAGTGTGTATGCCCAGACGTTTATGATTGTTGAGATTGGCCAGCACCACGTTCGGGATTCCGCCAATTCCCATTTGTAAAGTTGCACCATCTTCCACCAGATTAGCAACATGCCTTCCAATTTTCTGCTCAACCTCTGTTGGAGCTGAAGGAACTGAAGAGTGGATAAGAGTGTCTACTTCTATTGCCGCATCTATTTTACTAACATGAATAATCCCATCTCCATGCGTCCTGGGAATCTTTGGGTTTATCTGGGCAATGACTTTTTTCGCGGTTTGTATGGCTGGTAAGGTAATATCTACAGATACGCCCAGCGAACAATAGCCGTGTTTATCTGGTGGGGAAACCTGGATAAAAGCAACGTCCAGAGGAAGAATATTCTTTCGGAAAAGCACATGAATTTCACTCAGGAAAATGGGGATGTAATCTCCATAGCCGGTATTTACCGCTTGCCGAACATTGCTGCCCACAAAGCAGTTATTGCTTCGAAAGGTTTTATGATATGGAGCTTTGGTGTATTTTGCTTCGCCTTCAGTATGAATATGCAGGATTTCCACATGTTGCAGCTCTGCATATCTTTCGCATAGGGCATTTATCAGAATATTCGGAGTCATAGCGGCACCCTGGAAGAATATTCGCTGTCCGCTTTTTACCACTGAAACTGCTTCTGAAACGGAAACAATATGAAGTTCATCTTTCATTTTAAATAGGTTTTGTTATAAGGTTAAAATTGATCTCAATTTCTTCTTTTATTACAATCAATCCGAAAAGTTTCCTGGGAGGTTCAAGTTCGAAGTCATTAATGTTCAATTGCAGTAGTCCTTTAAAATTGGGAGTAGGGCAACTAATAATTTCTACAGGCACTTCATAGCTTTTCCTTTTCCCGGCCATGTATATAATAATCCGGGCCACGGCATCACCATCATCTTTTAAAACTGCCTTTTTCAGCTCCAATTTTATGGAAGGATATTTTTCAGTCTGCATTAAAGCGTGAAAATCCTTGTTTATGGCCCTGTTGCCACAATCGAACCCTTCATTTCTTAAGAGAAGGACAGCATCCTTAAAATTGATGTTTTGACCACTTTTATAAAGCTGCACTGTTTGTTTTCCCTGAAGTAAAGAAGCATTAAATTCACAATTAAATTTACTAATGTTGGTGTCACCGGTAATATTAAGGCTGCTTTCAGGAAGAATTCTGATCTTTTGTTGCTCAAAACCTTGTTGTGAAAAGCAGGCTGAGGTAGCGAAAATAAAAACGATAAATAAAAACTGCATTTTCATAGCTGTAGAATTCTGAAGTTTACATTTAAAAAATGTTGATGACGAGGTTTTTTTTGCTCATTGTGAGCTGGTAAGCGGGGAGAGATTTAAAAGGTGGGGAAACAAATTGATCCCCACCTGGCTAATTCAAATTACAATCTTAGAAGCTGATTACTGCTTCAAACACCACTCCGTTAAATTTACCTTCGTTGTGGATATCGCTCACAGGATAGTCATTATACTCCTGGTTCACATATTCTAGTTTTGCTAAAATGTTTTGGGTCATAAACCAACCAGCACCAAGGTTGTAACGCCTAACATTTACCTCCTGATCTCCTGCCAATTCTCCATCTACATAGTTATAGCGGCCGGCTACATAAAGGTTTTCATTGTTTCCGAAGCGGTAGATAAGTTCCCCTGCATATTGGTTCCAGTTTCTTTCATCGGTTTCGTTGGCATTTTTTCCTGAAATTGTTTCAAAAACTCCAAAGAATTCAAGACCACCGTATTTAATAAAGGGGTTAATCATAATAGAAGTCATTTCATTTCTAATACCTGGGTTTACCCTTCCTGCCCTAAAACCATCACCTACAGCAACTACTTCTCCCAAATTGTTTATATAGGAACCCTGGAAGAGGTTGTAGTAGCGGGAACCTGCACGGTCACCGGTATACAGGTAAGCGCTGCCGGTTTGGTTGGTATGGTAAACAGAACCTGTTAAACGGAACCTGAGATCCTGAGTCACATAATTATCATAACCCACTTTTGCAAGTAAAGAAGGACTGGTGGTTCCAGGGCCGGTTACAGCCTGGTTTAATTTACCGTTAGTAGCTCCCAGCATTCCTAACCATCCATTGTTGAAGTAGTAAACTTCAACACCAACTTCAGTTGTAAAAGCATCTAACAGATAGTTTCCAACAAACGGGTTATAAAGTGCCATTGCGTTGTCTGTTCTTCTGAAGTGAGTATCACCATAGTTGTTCTCCATGTGACCAATCTTAATTCTCACTTTATCCATGACATCACTTAAAAAGTTTTCTCGAATGAAGTCAAGTTTGTCTATTTGCAAATAACCGCCTTTTACATAAGTTTCGTTGTGGTGTTGGGAAGAAAGATATGTTCTAAGGTGTAACCTCACTCCATCATATAACATCACATCAAAGTCCAGGTTAGCAGTGGCAAGGTTAAAGTTATCTCCAATTTCCTGTAGTACGGGAGTAGCTGTATTTCCGGAGTTCTCATGGTCTATGGCCTGGAATTGCAGGGCAAATGCGCCTCCCACTCTTACATTGATACCGTTAAAATCTGTGATGGTATCTTTATTTGGTTCGAAATCATTGATACCATTTTGATCAGGATTTCTGAAGTTAGGGAAGTCGCGGTTCCATAAAGAATTCTCCTGGGCCTGCATTTGTATTCCGAAGAAAGCAATCAGGGCAATGCTTAAGTATTTGAAAGAATTTTTCATCTTGATTAATTTTTAAGGTTGAAATTGTTATTTAGAAAAAGTTGTTTGAAAGTTGATTTTCACCTCGTCCCCGGTGGTTATGGTACCGAACATAGCTGTGGGCGCATCTATTTTGTACTCAGACATTTTAATGGTTTCATTTCCGGAAAGCACAACTTTACTGTCATTTGCCTGAGCGTTAAAAGTTATGTTCACCGGGTTTTTGATTCCCGCTATAGTTAAATAACCGCTGGTGGTAACGATGCAATTTGCATTAGAGGTACAGTCGATGTTATTTACCTTAGTCATGCTGTAGGTAATTTTTTTATGCTTATCCGTATTAAGGGCTTTGTAGGTGTTTTTGTCCATGGCTCCTTTGCCGCTTTTTAAGCTTTCCGCCACTACGGAGAATTCAAGATTGTTGATTTTTGTTAACTGACCTTCTTGAAATTCAGCAGAGAGTGTGCCCTGAAAATCCTCTGCTTCTATCTCCCAGTCGTGAATATTAGAAGTTCCTTCAATTTTCAAGTTAGATCTTGCTGTTTTTACACTGAAGGTTTGCGCAAAAGATGACTGTACAGAAATGACCATTATTAGTAAGCTTGCTATTCCCAGTCCGAAGTTTTTCAAAGTATTCATGATTTCCTGTTTTTAATTTGAGACAAAGTTGCGGTAGAAATGGCAGGGAAATAATGATGAAAATCAGGTTTTGGATCATTTTTAAATGTGCTGCAGTACCGAAAACTTTATAGTCAAGCCACCTCCTAATTCCATACTTAGGAGAAGGACTTATAATCTTTTTTTTCCCATCTCTTGGGAAGGATTGGGGGATTTTAAAAAGACTAATACCTGACCACCGTCATAGTTTAACAAGTCTTAATTCTTCAGTTTTGTAGTCATAAATTTGTAATAAATAATGGCGAATTGCTATCATTGTGGAGAAGACTGTCTGAACGGTATTATAGAATATAAGGAGAAGTCTTTTTGCTGTTCAGGCTGCAGGACCGTTTTTGAAATTTTTGAAAGCAACGACCTTTCTTATTATTATGAATTAGAAAATAATCCCGGAATTTCACCAAAGATCAGTGAAAGCAAATATGATTTTCTGAATAATGAAGAAATAGCCGAAAAGCTCTTGGAATTCAACGAGGAAAATCTAAAGGTAGTTTCGTTTTTGATCCCCTCCATTCACTGCAGTTCCTGTATTTGGATCCTGGAAAACCTGAATAAGCTGAAAAAGGAAATTAGAAGTTCACAGGTTGATTTTCCAAAAAAAAAGGTTAGGATTATCTTCGCTACCACAAATTTATCTCTGAAAGATTTGGCGGTATTGCTATCCCGCATTGGTTACGAACCTTATATTTCCCTGGAAAACTACGAGGATAAAAAAGCGACGGTAGACAGAAGTCTTATTTATAAACTCGGTGTTGCAGGCTTCGCCTTCGGGAATATCATGTTTTTATCCTTTCCAGAATATTTTGAAGTAAATGAATTCTGGCTGGACCAGTTCAAATATTTGTTCCGCTGGCTCATGTTCAGCTTTTCGTTGCCGGTGGTATTTTATTCCGCCAGTGATTATTTTATTTCTGCATTTAAAGGATTACGATCTAAATTACTCAATATAGATGTACCTATTGCACTTGGGATAATTGTATTGTTCTTAAGAAGTACTGCGGAAATTGTTCAGAGTACAGGAACAGGATTTTTTGATAGCCTTAGCGGGCTCGTTTTTTTCCTACTACTAGGAAAGTTTTTTCAGCAAAAAACCTACGCGTTTCTCTCTTTTGAGAGAGATTACAAATCATATTTCCCCATTGCCGTCACTAAAATAAAAACTGAAGGAGGGATCGCTTCCGAAGAACAGGTTCAGGTTTATAAAATCAAAAAAGGAGATAGAATCATCCTTAGAAATGAAGAACTCATCCCGATGGACGCCATTCTTATTAAAGGAGAGGCACGCATCGATTATAGTTTTGTAACTGGTGAAGCCGAAGTTGTTAGGAAGACAAGTGGAGAAAAACTCTATGCGGGCGGCAAGCAGCAGGGCGGTATTATTGAAGTAGAAGCCTTAAAAGAAGTCCGGCAAAGTTATTTAACAGAATTATGGAGCGATGAAGTCTTTAAAAAAGACAAAGCCGGCCTTTTCAAAACGCTGACCAATCAAATAAGTAAACGTTTTACTCTAGGCGTTGTAAGTGTGGCTGTGATAGCTGCCGTTTTCTGGATATTCCATGAACCTTCCATGGCCTGGAATGTCTTTACGGCGGTTCTTATCATCGCCTGTCCCTGCGCGATTGCCCTTGCGGCTCCATTTACATTAGGAAACCTGCTAAGGATCTTTGGGAAAAATAAATTATACTTAAAAGAAGCTTCTATAATCGAACAAATTGCGAAGATCGATACGGTGGTTTTTGACAAAACCGGCACAATCACCACCAATAATCAACAAACTATTTGCTATAACGGGCTAGAACTTAGTGATGAAGAAAAGCAAATGCTTGGTGGAAGTCTCAGGGCATCAAATCATCCGTTGAGTAGAGCACTTTATAATATTCTGGATAAAAACGACATCAAAATTCCTGAAGTTTTTCAGGAGTATGCAGGTAAAGGAATTGAAAGTTCCTGTCAGGGCAATTTCCTGAGAATTGGTTCGGCCGATTTCGTAGGTAAAGAAAATGTGGTACAGACCATAGAAAAAACTTCCGTTCATATTAGTGCGAACGAGCAATATAAAGGTTGCTTTACTTTTCATAATTCCTATCGGGACAAAATTGAAAAAGTCTTTTCAGAATTATCACAAAACAAAGAACTGATCATCCTTTCTGGGGATAATGAAGGGGAAAAGGACAAATTGAAACAGCTGATACCACAAGAAACGGCAATGTATTTTAATCAAAAGCCGGGAGATAAACTCGAATTTATCAGAAAGCTTCAGGAAAAAGGAAAAAAAGTGATGATGGTTGGCGACGGGTTGAATGATGCAGGTGCACTTGCCCAGAGCGATGTTGGGATAGTAATTTCAGAAAATATAAATGTATTTTCTCCGGCCTGCGACGGAATTCTGGATGCTTCGGTATTTTCAAAGATTGGGGCATTCTTCAGGATTTCGGCAAAAGGAGTATCAATTATTCGATGGAGTTTTTTCTTTTCATTGTTCTACAATCTTATAGGCCTTGGTTTCGCGATTACTGGAAATCTTACGCCGGTCGTGGCGGCAATTCTGATGCCCCTAAGCTCAATAAGCATTGTGCTTTTTACCAGTTTTTGCACTTATATGTTGGGAAGACGTTTGAAGAATTAAACAATAAGCAACTAAAAACCTAAAACCTGATCACCGTCATTTTTTAGGCTTTACTTCAACTATACTTTTACATCAAGATTCAAAAAACTATGAACATTATATACATGTTACTGGGTATAAGTGTGGTGGTAGCCATTATTTTTTTCGTCGCGTTTATTCTTTCGGTTAAAAATGGACAATATGACGATGTTTAC